>NZ_JAZHFT010000001.1:0-286327 GCF_036541425.1 Consotaella aegiceratis | reverse complement strand
GTACGACATCCTGGGCTGATGGTGGCAGGGGAGTGCGGGGCCCCGGCCGCCGCAAGCCCCTCCGGCGAACCGTTCGCCAACCATCGAAGAGACCCCATGTCCGAGATTGCGATCGCGCCGTCCGCCGTGACGGCGCGCACGGCGGCGTTTTGCTTGGCCGTGCCCGGCGCCAAATACGACCTGCCGCAGCCCGTGGGCTGGCGCCTGACGGGCGCTGGCGCGACGCAAGCGGGCATGGCGACGAAAGCCGTCGAGCTCTGGCACGATCTGACGCCCGACACCGACTATCGGCTCGATGCGGACGGCTTCGCTCCGCTGTCGTTCCGCACAGCGCCGTGTGCCGGGCTGATCGACGCGGCCGACTACGCTTCGACGGATGCAGCCGACAACACGGCGGCACTGCAGCGCGCGATCGATGCGGTGCCCGCCGGCGGAACGCTGATGCTGCCGAAGGGGCGGTGGCTGAGCGGCCCGTTGTTCTTGAAGAGCGCCATGACGCTCTATCTGGCCGACGGCGCCGAATTGGCGGCGATTACCGATCGTGCCGCCTATCCGGTTCTCGAGCCGTGGCGCGGCGACCATGTGCTGGGCTCCTGGGAAGGCCTGCCGGACGCCTGCTTCGCGGCGCTGATCACCGCCATCGACTGCCGCGATCTGGCGATTACGGGTCCTGGCATCATCGACGGCGGCGGTGACCGAGGCGACTGGTGGACATGGCCGAAGGAGACGCGCGACGGAGCCCGGCGCCCCCGCGTCCTGCATCTGATCGGCTGCGAAGACCTGACGCTGGCCGGTCCGGTGATCCGAAATTCGCCCTCCTGGACGGTGCATCCCTACCGCTGCCGTCGGCTGACGGCGGTCGGCCTTTCGGTCCAGAACCCGGCCGAGAGCCCGAACACCGACGGTTTCGATCCGGAGAGTTGCGAGGACGTGACGATCGAGGGCGTGCATTTCTCCGTCGGAGACGACTGCATCGCCATCAAGGCGGGCAAGCGAGCGCTTGGCCGGACCGACCATCTGCTGCCCACCCGCAACGTCGCGGTGCGCCATTGCCTGATGGAGCGCGGCCATGGCGGCGTGGTGCTGGGCTCGGAGATGAGCGGCGGCATCCATGGCGTAACGGTCGAGGACTGCGACATGCGCCGCACCGACCGTGGCCTGCGCATCAAGACGCGGCGCGGCCGCGGCGGCGCGGTGACCGATGTCACCTTCCGCCGCGTGGTAATGGACGGCGTCGACACCGCGATCACCGCCAACGCCTTCTATTTCTGCGATCCGGACGGCAAGGACGAGCCGGTTCAATCGCGCGAAGCCGTGCCGGTCGACGAAACGACGCCGCGCATCGCCGACATTCTCGTCGAGGATGTCGAGCTGAAGAATCTGCGGATCGCCGTCGCGGCGCTGCTCGGGCTGCCCGAGGCACCCGTGGAGAACGTCCGGCTGGCCCGTCTGAGTGCGTCCTTCGACCCACAGGCCCAGCCGGCGAGCCCGCTGATGGCGTGTCATGTGAAGAGGCTGCGCCATGCCGGCATCATCACCGAATTCACTCACCTGACGATTGGCGAGGGCGGCCTTCCAGACGGTCTGTCCGTGAGCGAGGGGATCTCGACACCATGCTGATGGACTATTTCGACGCGTATGCCCGACGCTACGACCCCTACAAGAACGGCGCCTGGTGCTACGAGGACGGATGCGTCTACCGCGGCCTGCGGCTCCTGCACGAGGCCACCAGCGAAGCGCGCTGGTACGACCATCTGAAGCGTCTCGTCGACCTCCAGGTTTCGCCCGACGGCACGATCGCCGGCTATCGGGTCGACGAGTACAATATCGACAACATCCTGTCGGGCCGGGCGCTCATCTATCTGCACGAGGTCACCGGCGAGGCGCGCTACATGCAGGCAGCCAAGCTTCTGGGCGAGCAACTGGCCAAGCATCCGCGCACCAAGGCGGGCGGCTATTGGCACAAGAAGACCTATCCGTGGCAGGTCTGGCTCGACGGCCTCTATATGGGCCTGCCCTTTCAGATCGAGCTCGGCCAGGCGACCGCCGAGGAAGCGTTGATCGAGGACGCGCTGGATCAGCTTTCGCGGGCGCTCGACCTGACCGACGGCGGCGACGGGCTCTACGTCCACGGCCACGACGAAAGCCGCGAGCAGCGCTGGGCCGATTCCGAGACCGGCCGATCGCCGGCCTATTGGGGCCGGGCGCTGGGATGGCTGTCAATGGCGCTGGTCGACGTGATCGATCTCGTCGGCCTGCAGCGCGCTTCCGTCGCGGGAATTGCCGAACGGACGAAGGCACTGCTCGCCAGGATCATCGAACTGCAAACCCCGACCGGGCTCTGGCTGCAGGTGATCGACCAGCCCGATCTTCCCGGCAATTACGAGGAGAGCTCGGCGTCGGCGATGTTCGCCTATGCGCTCCAGAAGGCGGGACGGCTCGGCCTGCCAGTGGACGGCGCCGTCGGGCGGCAGGCCTTGAATCGCCTCGTGGCGACACGGCTGGTCGAAGGGCCGGCCGGCGTCCGCTTCGAGGGGATCTGCCAGGTGGCGGGTCTGGGCGGCTTCTCGGGACGCTACCGGGACGGCACACCGGACTACTACCTGACCGAGCCGGTGGTCGCCGACGACGCCAAGGGCGTCGGGCCGCTGATGATGGCGGCCGCCGAGGCGGTCAGCGTCTCCTACGGCGGATCGAAGAAGCCCGTCCGGGCGTCTGTCGGATAGGCGCGCCCCGCCGCGCGCCGCGTCATGCGCCGGCTCGCAGGTCGCGCCAACCCGTCAGGCAGACGTCGCCGGCACAGGCCGGCCCCGGCGTGCCCGCCGCATAGATCTCCGGTGGAGAACTCTGCCCGTTCCGCAGCACGGGGTCGACGATCCGCCAGCTGGCTTCGATGGTGTCGGCGCGCTGGAACAGCGTGGTGTCGCCGCGCATGCAGTCGTAGAGCAGCACTTCGTAGCCGACATTCGGCCGCTCCTCGAAGCTCTCCTGAAAGTCGAACCGCGTTGCCGCCTTGGCGATATCCATGGTCGGGCCGGGACGCTTGACGTCGAAGACGATTTCGATGCCCTGCTGCGGTCCGATCGACAGCACGATCATGTCGGAGGTGGCCGCGCCACGAGGCGCCTCCGGAAATAGCGCGAAAGGCGCCGGCTTCAGGTAGAGCGCGATCTCGGTGCGCCGGGCCGCCAGCCGCTTGCCGGTGCGCAGGTAGAACGGCGTGCCCGCCCATCGCCAGCTGTCGACCTGGAGCCTGGCGGCGACATAGGTCGCCGTGACGCTGTCGGGGGCGACATCGGGCTCCTCGCGGTAGGCGGGCACGGGCTTGCCGTTGATCGTTCCGGCGCCGTATTGGCCGAACACCATGTCGGAGGGCTGCAACGGCCGCACCGCTTCGAGCAGGCGGGTCTTTTCGCTTCGGATCGCCTCCGCGTCCAGTGACGAGGGCGGGTCCATCGCCACCATGCAGAGCAGCTGGAATAGGTGGTTGGGCACCATGTCGCGCAGCACCCCGGTCGGCTCGTAGAACCGGCCGCGCCCCTCGACGCCAATGGTCTCGGCCGCCGTGATTTCGACCCGATCGATATATTCGGAGCGCCAGAGCGGTTCGAAAAGGCCGTTGGCGAAGCGCATGGCGAGGATGCTCTGGACCGGCTCCTTGCCCATGAAGTGATCGATCCGGAAGACCTGATCCTCGCGAGCCCGGCGCAGGATGCGGCGATTGAGCGTCTTCGAGGACGCCAGATCCGAGCCGAAGGGTTTCTCGATGATGAGCCGGCGAAACTTATCGTCGGGTTCCTGCAGCAGGCCGGATCGTCCGAGATGATCGATGATGCCGCCGAAGAAGCGCGACGGGACGGCGAGATAGAAGATCGCCGAGTCGTCGCCCACGCGCTCCTTCAGCGCGGCGAAGGTTTCGTCCTGGCTGAAGTCCGCCTGGACCAGTTCGGCGCGCTGCATCAGCCAATCCCAGCGCTCGTCGTCGATTTTGGCGGGATGGAATTCGGCCGCGCGATCGGTGGTGAAGGACCGCATGACGTCGCCGAGCTTGGTCCGCCAGGCCTCCGTGCTGCCGCCCGCGATATCCAGGCCGAGGATCCGGAAGCCGTCGTCGAGAAGGCCGGCGCAGGCGAGGTTGTAGAGCGAGGGGAACAGCAGGCGCGAGGTGAGATCGCCATTCGCCCCGAAGATGACCAGCGTGGCGGGTGGCGTCTGGCCGGTGCCGGGCGCGGAGCTGGGAAGCGGCCCTGTGATGATCTCGCGCATGTCGTGTCCTGTTTTGGAAAGGGAGACGAGGTCAACGCGAAGCGGCGGCGGAAGCTCCAAAGGTTCGCGATCGGACGCCGTCCTGATCGCGCGCAATCCGGGCCGACGCTACAAGGTCTTCAGCATCCCGCCGTCGACGAAATAGCTGGAGCCGATGCTGTAGGTCGCCTTGTCCGAGCACAGGAAGACGAAGAAGTTCGCCAGTTCCTGCGGCGAGGCGAACCGCCGTATCGGCGCATAGTCGTCGGCCACGCCCTGCAGATAGCCCTCCCAGTCGCCGCCGCTGTCGGCGGTCAGCTGCTTGGCGGTCTTGATCCAGTCGGAGGTCAGGATCAGCCCGGGATTGACGCAGTTGACCCGGATGTTGTCCTTGACGACTTCGGTGGCGAGCGTCTTGGAGAACATCATCAGCGCCGCTTTGGTGACGTTGTAGATCGGCTCGTACCACAGCGGCTGGGCCGCGCAGATCGAGGCGTTGTGCAGGATGACGCCGCCGCCGCGCCGCTTCATCTGAGGCACGATGCCGCGGGCCAGGCGGATCGCGGCCATCACATGGAGCTCCCAATAGGCCTGCCACTTCTCGTCCGGCGCCTCCATGATCGTCTCGTTGGAGCCGGTGCCGGCATTGTTGATCAGGATGTCGGCGCCCTCGAACGCTGCCTCGGCGGCCGCCACTACGGTCTCCACCCCCTCGGGCGTGGCGACGTCGGCCGCGACGCCGACGGCCCTGACGCCGTATTGCGAAGCGATCCGTGCGGCCTCGGCCTCGACGCGCTCCCTGCCGCGGGCCGCGAGAACCAGATGGGCGCCTTCCGCCGCCAGCCCCTCGGCCACGGCCAGCCCGATACCGACCGAGCCGCCGGTGATGACGGCGACCTTTCCCTGAAGTCCAAGATCCATTTCCCGGCCTCCCCGAACCGAGCCGGCCCGTCATGGCGCCCGGGCGATCAAGCACCCGGCGGCAGGGCCTCGCAAGAGAGCCGACTGCGATTGCGGCCAGCCCATGCCCGGTGAGTATCAGACGCCTGGGGGCGCCGCAACGCGACCGGCGGCTACGGCTCGGCCTTCGCCAAGAACCGATTTCGCGCGGCGGTCACGGCGGCCTCGTTTTCGACCGCCCAATCGCCCAGCGCCTGCAGCGGCCCGAGCAGCGAACGGCCCAGATCGGTCAGGCAATAGTCGACGCGAGGCGGAATGATCGGCGTCACGACCCGCTCCACCAATCCGTCCCGCTCAAGCTCGCGCAGCGTCTTCGTCAGCGACTTCTGGCTGATGCCGCCGACCGCGCGTTTCAGCTCGGAGAACCGCTGCGGCTTGTGGCTGAGCAGGTTGACGATCAACACCGACCACTTGCTGCCGACGGTCTGGAGCAGCTCGCGAACTGTGCCGCAGCGCGGATGCTCGAACTGCAGATGCGGTTTCATCGAGGTAACCTCGGTTGCTTCCATGTGCCGTCTTGCGGCGCCGGCCTCTCCCTTTATCAATGCGGTTCTTCCCGATGGACCAATGAGTCTCTATCGGATACCACGGTTTCGAATGGATGCGACAGGCGGATCGCCGCGTCTCCCAGCCGGCTGTCCCGCCAAGGGAAAGGACCATCATGGCATTGAAGCTCACCGTCATCATCGGCAGCACGCGGCCTGGACGCGTCGGACCGACGATTGCCCAATGGGCCGCCGACTTTGCGCGCGAGAACAGCCCCTTCGAGGTGGAGGTGGCCGATCTGGCCGAGATCGATCTGCCGCTGTTCGACGAGCCGGCGCATCCGTCGAAGCAGGAATACACTCACGAGCACACCAAGCGGTGGAGCGGGATCGTCGCGGCGTCGGATGCCTTCGTCTTCGTGACGCCGGAATACGACTTCTTCCCGTCGGCGGCGGTGATCAACGCTGTGCAGTATCTGCTGCACGAGTGGCGCAGGAAGCCGGCCGCGGTCGTCAGCTATGGCGGCGTTTCGGCCGGCCTGCGCTCCAGCCAGGTTCTGCGTCAGCTCCTCGGCAATGTCGGGATGGTGGCGCTCAGCCAGTCGGTGCCGATCCCGTTCTTCCCGCAGTTCATCGGCGAGGACAACACCTTCCACCCCAACGAGGTGATGATGGACGGCGCCAAGCTGATGTTGACCGAGCTCAACAGCTGGGCCGAGAGCCTGAAGGCGATGCGCGACAAGGCGGCGTAGGCCGCAGAACTCCACCCCGAACGATTGCGGCCGCCCGTCCTTATGCGGGACGGACGGCCGATGGTTTCGGCTGGCTGTCGCCGGTTCAGCCGAGCGGCGCGGTCTCGCAGCGGCTTTCCATGCGCCAGTCGCGCGGCAGGCGGCGCACGCCACCCGTCACCTCCACCTCGGCGCGCAGCTTGATGTCGGCGCTTGAGGCGCCGACCATCAGGTCGAAGAACCCCGGCTCGACGATGCGCGCTCCTTCGGCGCCGGTGAAGTTCAGCATGTCGACCGGCACCACGAAGGTCACGCGTGCGGCCGCCCCGGCGTCCAGCGCCACCCGGCCGAAGGCCTTCAGCTCCTTGACCGGCCGAACCATGGTGGCGAGCCGGTCGCGCACATAGAGCTGCGGCACTACCACGCCGGCCCGAGCGCCGGTGTTGCGCACCGTGAACGCCAGACGGATCTCTCCGGTCTCGATGCCGGCCGTCGCGGCGTCCACCGCCACGTCCTCATAGGCGAAGTCGGTATAGGAGAGGCCGTGGCCGAAGGGATATTGGCTGCCGAAGTGACGAGCGATCGGCGTGCCGGAACTCTTGAACTTGTGGTCATAGAAATAGGGGACCGCACCGACGTTGCGCGGCACCGAGAGCGTCAGCCGGCCGGACGGCTCGATGGCACCGGTCAGCACCTCGGCCAGCGCCGTGCCGCCTTCCTGGCCGCCGAAGAAGGTCATCACCTGGGCCGCGAGCTTCGATTCCAGCCCGCCGAGGTTGTAGGGACGCCCGCTGGACAGCACGACGATGACGGGCCTGCCCGTCGCCACCACCGCATCGAGCAGCCGCTGCTGCACGCCGGGCAGCTCCAGCGTGTCGGCATCCGATCCTTCGCCCACCGTGCCGGTCTGGAAGATGCCGGAAAGATCGCCGACGCAGACCACCGCCACGTCGGCGGCTTCGGCCGCGGCCACGGCCTCGGGGATGAGATCGAGGCGGGTCGATAGGGTCGAGGCCTGCTCCAGGCTCGTGGCGTCGTCGACGTCGCCCGGAAACACCGGCGCCCCGGCGCGGCGCTCGTCGAGGATGAAGCAGCCCTGGGCAAAGGTGACGTTTTCGGCCCCGCAGAGCGCCTTCAGCCCGGCGAACGGCGTGACGACGTTGGCCACTTCCTCCGGCTTGTCGTTGTGGATCAGGTGCACCGGGAAGCTGTAGTCGCCCAACATGGCGAGCGGATCGTCGGCGGCCGGGCCGATCACCGCGAGCTTCAGCCCGGACTTCAGCGGCAGCACGCCGTCATTGTCGAGGATCACCACCGACTGCTGAGCCACTTCGCGCGCGATGTCCACCGCTGCCGGCGTCTGTAGCGCGATCCCCGTCTCGTCCGCATAAGGCTTGTCGAACAGGCCGATGCGGAATTTCTCGGTGAGCACGCGGCGCACCGTCTCGTCGATCGTCTCGATCGAGATCAGGCCGCGGTCGAGCGCATCCTTGAGATGCGTGGCGCAGTCGTCGCCCGGCAGCTCGACGTCGAGCCCGGCGTTGAACGACAGCGCGGCGGCCTCGGCGCGGTCGGCGGCGAGCCCGTGATGCTGATAGAGCAGGCTGACGCCGACATAGTCGGCGACGACGATGCCGTCGAAGCCCCATTGCTCGCGCAGCACCTCCGTCAGCAGATGACGCGAGGCATGCGCCGGCTCGTTGTCCACGTCATGATAGGCCGGCATCACGGAGCCCGCATTGGCGAGCTTTACTGCCATCTCGAAGGGCAGCAGGAAGGTGTCGTTGAGCTCGCGCCAGCCAAGATGCACCGGCGCATGATTGCGGCCGCCCTCGCTGGCCGAATGGCCGGCATAGTGCTTCAGGGTGGCGAGCAGATCGCGCTTTTCGCCTTGCAGGCCGCGCACATAGCGGCTGGCGAGCACGCCGACCAGATAGGGATCCTCGCCGAAGGTCTCCTCGGTGCGGCCCCAGCGCGCGTCGCGCGCCACGTCGAGCACCGGCGCCAGGCCCTGATGGCAGCCGACCGCGCGCGCTTCCGCGCCGATCGCCGCGCCGACCCGTTCGATCAGCTCCGGATTCCAGGTCGCGCCGTAGGCGAGCGAGGAGGGGAAGAGCGTGCCCCCCTTGGCCATCAGGCCTGACAGGCATTCCTCGTGGCTCATCACGGGGATCGCCAGGCGGGTTTCCTCCATGAAGAACTTCTGCAGCCGGTTCAGCGCCTTGACGCCTTCGCGCGGGTCGACGCTGCGGGTGCCGAGCGGCCGGGTGATCTGCCCGAGCCCGAAGCCCAGCATCTGCTTGACCTTTTCGGGATCGCTTGCGCCGGTGAATTGGTCGCTGCGGGTCTTGTGGTCGCCGTCGGGGGAGAGAAAGAGCCAGAGCGCATGCATCTGGGCGATCTTCTCGTCGACGCTCATGCGCGCCAGGAGATCGTCCACGCGCTCCTGAACGGACTTGCTCGGATCCTGATAAAGCTTCGACATGGTCGTCGTTCCTCCCCGGCGGCTCCGGCCGCCGATCCCGTTTGTCAGATGAAATCGGCGCTTAAGGCCGCGTCAAGATGCGGCAGCGCCTGCCCGTTGCCGTCGAAGAGGTGGCAGGACTCCGGCCGCAGCGCGAACGTCATGGGTTCGTTCGATCCCGGAGCGGTGTCGCCGGGCACCTTGGCGATCAGCGGCGCATCGGTTTTGCCGGCCAGATAGAGATAGCTGTACTCGCCGAAGTTCTCGACCGACTGCACCGCCCGGCGGATGGTCTGCGCCCCGCCGTCCTGCGGGACGGGTTGCATGTGTTCGGGCCTGATCCCGAGCGTGACGGGCATATCGGCCGTCAGGCCGTCGCCGGCCACCGGCACGGTGATCATCTCCCCATCGACCAGTTGGACGTTGACGCCGTGCGCATCGTGGTCCACCGCCCGTGCCGGGATGAAGTTCATGGTCGGCGAGCCGAGGAAGCCGGCGACGAAGAGGTTCTGGGGCCGGTGGTAGAGGTCGAGCGGCGCGCCCACCTGGGCGATGCTGCCCTTGGCGGTGACGTCCTTGCCGGTGCGCAGCAGCACGATCTTGTCGGCGAGCGCCATCGCCTCGGTCTGGTCGTGCGTGACGTAGATCATGCTGGCTTCCGGAAAGTCGCGATGCAGGTTCGCGATTTCGGTGCGCATGTGGACGCGCAAGGCCGCGTCGAGGTTCGACAACGGCTCGTCGAACAGGAAGACGGCCGGATGACGCACGATCGCCCGGCCGATCGCCACGCGCTGGCGCTGGCCGCCCGAGAGCTGGCGCGGCATGCGCTCGAGCAGCGCCTCGATCTGCAGGACGCGGGCCGCCTCCCTCACCCGGCGGTCGATCTCGGGCTTCGGCGTCTTCGCCTGGCGCAGCCCGAAAGCCATGTTCTCGTAGACGCTCATATGCGGGTAGAGCGCGTAGTTCTGGAACACCATGGCCACGCGCCGCTCCGCCGGCGGCACGTCGTTCATCCGCGCCCCGCCGATCATGACGTCGCCCTTGGTAATGCTTTCGATGCCGGCGATCATCCTCAGCAGCGTGGACTTGCCGCAGCCGGACGGTCCGAGGAACACGCAGAACTCGCCGTCCTCGATCTTCAGATCGATGTCGCACAACACCGGATGGTGGCCGAAGCTCTTCTGGACGCCGGAAAGGGTGATACTGGTCATACTCTAGCCCTTGAGGGAGCCGGCCATCATGCCGTTGACGATCTTTTCCTGGCCGATGGCGTAGACGATGATGAGCGGCAGCGACGTCAGCGTGACGACGGCCAGGATGGCGGGAATGTTGGCGCTGTAGGTGCCCTGAAAATCCCAGACCGCGAGCGGCAGGGTGCGGTTTTCCGTGGACGAGGTCAGCACGTAGGCGAAGATGAACTCGTTCCACAGCATGATGCCGTTGTAGATCGCAACCGTCGACAAGCCCGGCGCCGACAGCGGGAAGAAGATCTTCATGAAGATCTTGAACGGGCCGCAGCCGTCGAGCAGCGCCGCCTCCTCCAGCTCGCGCGGCACCTGGCGCATGAATTCCGTCAGGATGAACACCGACACCGGCAGGCTGGTCGCCACATAAGGGCCGATCAGCGCGAAGGGCGTGTCGTAGAGCCCCATGTTGCGCGTCATCAGGTAGACGGGCACCAGCGTGACGTGCAGCGGCACGACCATGCCGGCGACGATCAGGCCGAAGAGCGGACCGGACAGCCGGAACTTGAGACGCGCCAAGGCGTAGGCGGCCATTGCGCTGGCGATCAGGATCAGCGCCACCGACACCGAGATCACGAAGACGCTGTTGCGCAGATAGATCAGGAACGGTCCCTGGAGCACGTCCAGGTAATTCACCAGGTTGAGGGATTCGGGCGGCGCCCAAACCGGATTGGCATAGGTCTCCTGCTGGGTCTTCAGGCTGGTGAACACCACGAAGACGAACGGCAGCGTGGTGATCGCCAGCCAAAGCAGGCCGAGCACCGGGATCGACAGGCGGGCGGGATGAAAGGGACGCGAAGCCATGCCGTTACACCTGGGTCTCGAAACGCCGCGACATCCGCAGCGACACCGCCGCGATGAGCGTCACGATGATGAACATGGCCGAGGCGATGGTGCTCCCGTAGCCGAGCCGGAACGAGCTGAAGACGGTGCGGTACATGTAGGTGGCCATGACCTCGGAGGCATTGTCGGGACCGCCGCCGGTCATCACGTAGATGAGGTCGAAATAGCGTAGCGAGCCGATGATGGAGAGCAGCACGGCGGTGCGAAACGTGCCGCGTAGATGCGGCAGCTTGATCTTCCAGAAGATCGTCACCTCGCTGGCGCCATCGAGCCGCGCCGCTTCGGTCAGCTCGCGCGGGAAGGAGGCAAGGCCGGCCAGGAAGAGGACCATGTAGAAGGGGATGAACTGCCAGCAGACGACGGCGATCACCGAGGCCAGCGCCAGGTCCGGGTCGCCGAGCCAGTCCTGAGTCCAGTCGTAGAGGCCGAAGGCATCGAGGATGCCGTTCAAAGCGCCGAAATTGGGATCGTAGAAGTTCTTGAACAGCACGCCGAGAGCGACGCTCGACATCAGCATCGGCAGGAAATACAGGATCTTCAAGAGCCGCGAGCCCTTGCTCGCCTCGTCCAGGACGACCGCCAGGACGAGGGCGATGGGCATCTGGATGACGATCGAGAACACCGCCATCAGGATGTTGTTGCGGGCCGACCGCCAGAAGACGCCGTCCTGCGCAAGGGCGATCCAGTTGTCGAGGCCGACGAAGCGGGCGGTGTTGCCGAGCCCGTTCCAGTCGAGCAGCGACAGCCGGAAGCTGTCGACGAGCGGGTAGAGCAGATAGAGGGCGAGCAGGATCACCGCGGGGGCCAGAAAGAGCGCGGGCGCGATCGTCTGGGCAGTGATCCGGCGGCGCCTCGGCGGCGACACGGCCGGGCTGGCATCGTCGACGGTCAATGGGATTCCTCCACCATCGGCCCGAACCGGCCGCTCGCGTCGCGGCCGGTTCGGGGTAGAAGGGTGTTATTCGGCCGACGCCGACTGGGCGGCCTCTTCCATCTTGGCGGCGGCTTCCTCCGGCGTCATCGACAGGCCGAACAGTGCCTGGGTGGTGTCCTTGTGCTCCTCGCCGAGTGCGGGCGGCAGTTCCTGGTCGTACCAGAGCTGGACGCTCGGGGCTTCGGCGACCAGCCCCATGATGTCGGCCAGGAACGGGTCGTCGACCTTGATGTTCTTGAGCGGCACCACACGCTTGTCGGCGAGACGGCCCTGGGCCGCCGTGTCGTCCGTGAGTGTCATCAGCAAGTCGAACGCAGCATCCTTGTAAGGGCAGGCTGCCGAGATCGAGACGAAGTTGTCGCCCACCGTACCGATGACGTTCTTGGGATCGCCCTTGCCGCCTTCGACGGCAGGGAAGGGAAAGAAGCCGAGCTTCTCGACGAAATCGGGATTCTCGCCGCGGATCGTCGAAAGCTCCCAGCTTCCCATCAGCTCCATGGCGGCACGGCCGGAATAGAGCAGACGGCGCGAGCCGCCGATATCGTAGTCCAGACCGTTGTAGCCGCGGGCGAAAGCGCCGGCATTGACCAGATCCTGGATGCGTTTGCCGGCCTCGACGAAGGCCGGATCCTCGAAGCTGCCGTCGGCCTTGGGATCGGCTGCGGCCTGGAAGGCTTCCGGCCCGCCGATGCGATCGACCAGATAGACGAAGAACATCGAGCCCGGCCACTTGTTCTTGTTGGCGAGCGCGAAGGGCGCAACGTCGTGTTCCTTCAGGACGTCGACGACATGCATCAGCTCGTCCCAGGTCTTGGGCGGCGTCAGGCCGTATTCGTCGAAGATCTCCTTGTTGTAGAAGATCACGGCGACCGAGGTGTTCTCGGCCGGCAGGCCGTAGATCTTGCCGTCGAAGGTGACGGCGGAGAAGCCGGCCGGCACGAAGCGGTCCTTGAATTCCGGGTGCTGCTCCAGATAGGGCGTGAGGTCCACCACCTGGCCGGCGTCGACATATTCGCGCAGCGGTCCGCCGCCCCAGGAGGTGAACGCGCATGGCGGTTCGTTGGCGCCGAAGGCGATCTTCAGCTTGGTCTTGTAGGCGTCGTTGAGGGTGTGGGACACGTCCACCTTGAAGCCGGGATGCGCCGCCTCGAAGCGCGCGGCGGCATCGTCGATGACGGCGGCCGCGCTGGCGTTCGTCTGCAGATCCCACGAGGTGATGACCTTGTCCTGCGCCTGCGCGGCGAACGGAATCGTGGCCGCCACCAGCGCGCTGCAGCCGAGAATCCGAGCCTTGGAAAACAGTCTTGTCGTCATAATGGGCCTCCCTTGCCCGCTTGCTCCCATCGTCAAGCGACGTGAGGTACGTTACCGGTAACGTTCGAGGCCTGTCAATCTGGTATCGATCCGTCTGGGGCCGCGCGGATGCGGTGGACGAAAGGGCAGGACCGCACGTTCGCATTGGCATGAGGGAAAGAATCCGTGCAAAGCTGACGGTTCGCTTCCAGGCGGCGACCGGATCGGCCGGCCTGCGGCGGTCCTCCCTATGGCCGGCCTGCGGCTTTGCGCCGCTGGGCGTCGATGAAGCCCCCGCCAAGGGATGTCTGGCCGAGAGAGGAGGGGGGCGTGCTAGAGGAGAGCCCGGTGGACCTGTCGCAAAAGCCACCGTTGCCGAGTTTCAGATGAGCTGCGAGACCGTTCGATGACCGATGTCCGACCCACCCGGCCGGATCCCGACAGCCTCGGGACGGAAGCCGCCTCGTCCGACCCCGGCCACGAGCCCGGCCACGCCGGTCCGATGGATGACGGCGCCCCCCCGGCTCGCCGGGCCGCGCTGACGCTCGCCGAGGTCGCGCGCGTCGCCGGCGTGTCGCGCATGACGGCGTCGCGGGCGATCAACAACCGGCCGGGCGTCTCGCGGCAGATGCGCGAGGACATCCTGCGCATCGCCGACGAGATGGGCTATGTCGTCAACCGCGTCGCCCAGAAGCTCTCGACGGCGCGCAACGGTGGCGGCAGTGGCATCATCGGGGTGATCGCGGAACTGCACACGCCCTTCGTCGGCGACCTGGTGATGGCGATCGGCAGCGCCGTCCGCGGCGGGGGGCAGGACATGCTGGTCTATTCGCTGCCCGCGCCGACCCGCGTGCCGCCCGGCAAGGTGCTCGATCTCCTGCACCAGATGGTCGACGGCGTGATCGCGGTCCTGCCTTATGAGGCCGACTATCTGACGGCGCTCGAACGGGCTCGCGTCCCGGTCGTCTCCGTCGAGCGGGGCAGCGACGAGACCACCTTTCCGTCGATCTCCGCCGACAGCTATCAGGGCGGCTGCCTGGCGATGCGCCATCTGATCGAGCTCGGTCATCGACGGATCGGCTTCATCACCGGCGCTCATCGGCTGGCCTCGGCGCGCGAGCGGCTTCGCGCCTACCGTGACACGCTGGCCGCGCACGGCCTGCCGATCGATCCGACGCTGATCGTCGAAGGCGACTACCTGCAGAAGTCCGGGTTCGACGCCGCCAATCGTCTTCTGGCGCTCCGCGACAGGCCGACGGCGATCTTCGCCGCCAACGATATCAGCGCGCTCGGAGCCATCACCGCCATTCATGACGCGGGCCTGGACGTGCCGCGCGATATCTCGATCGTCGGGTTCGACGACATTCCGCTAGTCGGCCAGCTTCGGCCCGGTCTGACGACGATCCGCCAGCCGCTGACCCAGATGGGCCGCACGGCCGTGAAGATGCTGCTTGAGATGATCGTCAGTCCGGCGTCGGCTCCGCCCTCGGCCACCGTGCCGATCCAGCTGATCGTTCGCGGCTCGACTGCCGCTCCCATCCGCGGCCGACACGAGGCCTGAAAGGGCGGGGCCTTGGTTCCCTCGCGCAGGCCTTGCAAGGCGGCCGTCTTCATGCCGATTGTGGCGAAACCCGACACCTGGACCATCCATGCGCCTGATCATCGATACCGACACCGCCGGCGACGACTGCTTCTCGATCATGCTGGCGGCGCGCCATCCGGCGGTAACGCTGGAAGCGCTGACCATCTGCACCGGCAACATCGATTTCGACCAGCAGGTGGAAAACGCGCTCGCGACGCTGGCGGTCTGCGATCTGCCGGCGCGGGTGCCGGTCTACGCGGGATGCCGCCGGCCGCTTCTGCGCAAGCCCATCCACGCGCCCTACGTGTTCGGCGACGACGGCATGAGCGGCGCCCACTATCCGCCGGCGCCGCAGCGACCGGAGCCGGCGCATGCCGTCGACGCGCTGGTGGACACGGTGATGGCCAGCCCCGGCGAGATCGCCATCGTGGCGCAGGCGCCGCTCACCAACATCGCGGCCGCCGTCACCAAGGAGCCGGGCTTCGGGCGGGCCGTGAAGCATCTTTGGATCATGGGCGGGACCGACAATGCCATGGGCAACGTCACGCCGGCCGCCGAATTCAACTTCTACGTCGATCCCGAGGCGGCGAAGATCGTGTTCGGCGCGGGTTTCGCCATCACGCTGGTGACCTGGACCCTGTCACTGCGCGACTCCTATCTGTCGGAGGCCGATCTCGCGGCGATCGAGGCACTGGGGACCCGACGCTCCGCCTTCTTTCACCAGGTCAACAGCCAGGCGGTGGCCTTCAGTCGGGCGCGCTACCAGGACGCGGGCACGGTCCATCCCGACACGCTGACCTGCGCCTGCGCTATCGACGAAAGCCTGATCCTCGCCAGCGAGGCCGCGGTGGTCGACATCGAGACGCGCGGAGATCTGACGCGCGGCTATTCCAGCGTCTCCTCGGCGCGTCTGCCCGATCCGGACGAGGCCGACCCGGATCTGGCGCCGGCCGGGACCGCCAACGCCCGCGTCGTCAAGAAGGCGGATCTCGCGGGTTTGCGGCGTATGATGATGGACGCCCTGGCCTGAAGTGTCCCGTGCGGAGCATCGGATCTCCGTCACCAGTCTCGCTTGTTCGATAGCGGTCTGGTTGCCGGCCGGATGATGATTAGCCGGCGTTTTGCGACAAACGAGACGTCACTTCGGACTGGGGGTCGATCTCAATCGCCTTCCAGATGCGGCCGATGTCGTAGTTCGGTCTCTCTCTCTCTCTCTCTCTGCAGCCGGCTGGCCGCACGCCAAGGGCAGGGCCGTCGCCCAGACGCTGGAAGTTTCGCAGCCCCATTGATTCGAAGCCGGCCTTTTAATATGAGTAGTGTACTCATATTAACTGCGAGGGCCATATGCAGGCCCAGCCGGAGACCTGTCGATGCCCCAGCCCACGCGCGTTGCGCTTCTGTCCGCCGCGCTTCTGGCCTCCACCTTGGCCGCGCAGGCCGATTCCATTTCCGTCACCGACCAGACCGGTCGGACGGTCGAGCTCGACCAGCCGGCCGAACGGGCCGTCGTCATCCCGATCCCTTCGACCTCCACGGTGATCGCGCTCGACGGTGGCACGGACCGGCTGGTCGGCATGCATCCGCTCGCCAAGTCGGCGATCGAGGAGGCGATCCTCGGCGAATTCTTCCCCGGCGCTCGCGACATCCCCAGCGACATCATCGCAGGCAACAGCGGGTTCGCGCCGAATGTCGAGGCAATCGCGGCGCTCGATCCCGACCTGGTCGTGCAATGGGGCTCGCAGGGCGACGACATCGTCGCGCCGCTGACCAATGCCGGTCTGGAAACCGCACTCATCCTCTATGGCGACGAAGAGAAGGCGCGCGCCATCATCACCTTGCTCGGCACACTGATCGGCAAGCCGGAAAAGGTCGACGCCATCATCGGCTGGCGCGACGAGACGGCCGCGAAGATCGAGGCGGGCCTGAAGGATCTGCCGGACGCCGAGCGTCCGAGCGTCCTCTATCTCCTGCGCGCCGAAACCGAGCTGCGGGTTGCGGGAACCGGCACCTACAACGACTACTACATCAATCTGGCCGGGGGCCGGAACGCGGCGGCCGAGATCGACGGCCTTAAGCCGGTCAACGCCGAACAGATCGCCGCCTGGAATCCCGACGTCATCCTGCTCAACGGCTTTGAATCCGAGCTGGACGTCAGCCGCATCTATGACGATCCGGTGCTGGGCGCGACCAACGCGGCCGTCGACAGGCGCGTCTACAAGATGCCGATCGGCGGCTATCGCTGGGACCCGCCGAGCCAGGAATCGCCGCTGACCTGGCAGTGGCTGGCCGACCTGCTGCACCCGGACCGTGTCGATTTCGACATCCGTGGGCAGATCGTCGAGTGGTACCGGACGCTCTACGGGCAGACTCCGACGCCGGACCAGATCGACGCGATCCTGCGCCTGGACATGAACGGCGACGGCGCGAACTACGATCGTTTCGCAGCCGAATAGGGTCGGGTGGCACGAATGGCGGAGATGGTCGCAAACGCCTCGGCAGAGCGAATCCGGACACCCGTCGCCGGCGCCCTGTGGCTGACCGGCTTCGCCGTCCTGCTGCTCGCGGCCATGCTCGTCAGCCTCGGACTGGGCCGCCTTTCCATTCCGCTCGGAACGGTCGGCGGCATCCTTTTCCAGTCCATCCTGCCGATCGAGCCAACCTGGGCCGTTCTCGACGAGCGCGTGGTCCTTCTGGTGCGCGCGCCGCGCATTCTGCTCGCGGCGCTCTCGGGAGCCGGGCTCGCGGCCTGCGGTGCGGCGCTCCAGGGCATCTTTCGCAATCCATTGGTCTCGCCACAGATCCTCGGCATTTCGAGCGGCGCGGCCTTCGGCGGCGCGGCCGCCATTCTGTTTGGGGTTTCGGGCGGCCTCCTGGTCGGATCGGCGTTCGCCTTCGGCATCGTCGCGCTCGTCTCCGTCGGGCTGATCGCGCGGATCGACGGGCGCACCGAGACGGCGACGATCGTGCTGGCGGGCATCATCGTCGGCGCGCTGTTCTCGGCGCTCGTCTCGCTGCTGCAGTTCGTCGCCGATCCGGACTCCTCCCTGCCCGCCATCGTCGGCTGGCTGATGGGCTCGTTCGCCTCCGCCACCTGGGGCAAGGCTCTGCTTGCCGTCCCGCCGGTGCTCATCGGCAGCCTCGGTCTGTTCGTCCTGCGCTTTCGCGTCAACGTGCTGTCGCTGGGCGACGACGAAGCGCGCTCCTTCGGTGTGAAGGTGGAGCGCGATCGCTGGATCTTCTTCGTCCTCGTCGCGCTGACCACCGGGGCCGTGGTGGCGGTCGCCGGCGTGGTCGGCTGGGTCGGGTTGGTGGTGCCGCATGCCGCCCGCCTGCTGGTGGGCGAGGACCATCGCGTGCTGATCCCGGCCTCGGCGCTATTGGGCGGCGCCTATCTCGTCGCCATCGACACGCTGGCGCGCACCGCCACCGCCGCCGAGATTCCGCTCAGCGTGCTCACCGCGATCGTCGGGGCGCCGGTCTTCGCCATCCTGTTGCGCCGCGCCTGGCGGCTGAAGGAGGGGCGATGATCGAACTTCAAGGTGCCGGCGTGCGCTTCGGCTCGCGCTGGATCTTCCGTGCTCTCGATCTCGAAGCGCCCGTGGGTCGCTGCCTCGCGATCCTCGGCCCCAACGGCCGCGGCAAGACCACGCTGTTGCGTGCGATCATGGGGTTTCAGCCGCTGACGGAAGGCCGCCGCCTCGCGCCGCCGGTGATCGGCTATGTTCCGCAGACTGCGACCCGCGAGATCGGTTATGCCGTCCGCCAGGTGGTCGCCACCGGACGGGTGGCGCGGCGCGGCCTGTTTGCCGCGCCCACCCGGACCGACATGGCGGCCGCCGACGAGGCGCTCGCCCGTGTCGGCATGCAGCGCTTCGCCGACAACGCCTTCGACCGCCTGTCCGGCGGGGAGCGTCAGCTGGTCCTGCTGGCCCGCGCCATCGCCACCGGCGCCTCGACGCTGGTGCTCGATGAACCGGCCTCGGCTCTCGATCTGCGCAACCAGGATCGTTTTCTCGCCGTCGTGGATAAGCTGCGGGCGGATCGCGAGCATGCAATCGTCTTTACCACCCACCTGCCGCAGCACGCGGCGACGGTCGCCGACGACGCCCTGCTGATGTTCGGGGAGCGCGATCGGCTCCTGGGTCCGGTCGAGGAGACGATCACGGAGGCCAACATCACTCGCCTCTACGGTCTTCCCGTGCGCATCGTCGAGTGCACCGACGGACCCGACAGCCGCGTCGCGCGCGGCATCGTACCGCTGTTCGGACAGGCAGGAAGTGCCGCATGACGAAGCCCGTCCTTATCATCCTGTCCACCGACGCGCCGCTGCCGCCGCCCTTTGCTCCGCTCGAACGAGACGGCTTGATCAGCGCGGTCCGGCAGGACCGCCTGAGCGCAGCCGACATCGATGCGGCGGCGGGCCTCGTCGCCAGTGCTCATGTCGATCAGCTCGACCTGATGGAACGACAGGAAAGCCTGGAGCGCTTCCTCGATGCGGGCGGCCGGATGGTTTTCAACGGCCACGTCGTGCGCCCCTTCGTCCAGGGGCTGAAGCCCTTCGTTCCGCTCGTCCGGCCGCATCGGGGCGATTTCGACTTGGCCCGCCTTGCCGAGCATCCGGTGTTCAGCGGGATTGCGGCGCGGTCCCTCGAGACCAATCGGGGCGTCGCCGGCTTCTATGGTCGCGGCCACAACCCGCCGCCGGACGGAGCCGTGGCGATCACCGGCATCGGGCCGGGCCGGCTGCCGGTCGACTGGGAGTGGAAACGTCCGCAGGGCGGCGCGCTGTTCGTTCATTCCGGCAACGATCTCTGGGGCGTCGGCGACGATCCGGAGGTCAAGCGCCGCATCGCCGCGCGGCTGGTTGCCTGGTGCCGGGCCTGGACCCCGGAGGAGGTCCCGACATGACCATGCTCGCGGTCCATGCCGGAGCGGCCTACCAGATCGAGGCGATCGAGGGCCGCTATGCCGGTTACTTCGACGAGACGATCCGGCCCGAGGCCCTGCCGGAGACCGATCTCGGCCGGTTCGGGGCGGTGGTCGTGCTGTGCCGGACGGCGGCCTACCGGCTGGAGCCGCAGGCCGCCGTCCTGTCGCGCTATCTCGACCGGGGCGGCACCGTCGTCGCCATGGGCGAATGCCACAGCGAACGCTGGCTTCCCGGCGTCGCCTTCGAGCCCTGCGAGACGAATTTCTGGTGGTGGCTGACCCCAGGCGCCGACCTCGGCATCCGCGTCGCAAAGCCGGATCATCCGCTGTTCGCCCGGATTGGCCAGGCGGATCTGACCTGGCACCTGCACGGCTTCCTGGCGCCGCCCGAGGGCGCCGAGGTATTGGCGACGGGGCCGGAAGCCCGACCGATCCTCTATGTCGACGAGGTCACGACGGCCGGGCGCATGGTCGTCACGACCCTCGACCCGTTCTTCCACCACGGCCATCACTTCATGCCGGCGACCACGCGGTTTCTCGACGGCTTCCTGCCCTGGCTGCGCGAGCAGTCGGCGATGGCCATCGCATAATCGCCGGACCCGCTCGAAGACAGGCATTCTCTCGCCGCTGCGGCCGCACGCCCTACAGTCCGGTCATGGCGACGGGAAACGGGACGGCGGGCGAAGAGAGACGGTGGGCGAAGAGACTTGCTGGCTGTGCGGGCGTCGCTTGGGGCGCCGCGTCGAATGGCATCATGTCCGACCCAAGAGCCGCGGCGGGCGCGATGTCGCGGCCGTCCATCCGATCTGCCATCGGACCATCCACGCCTGCTTTTCCAACCACGATCTGGCGCGCATGGCGGATGCGGGCGTACCGCTGGCGGCCGATCCCAGGATCGAGCGGTTCCTGCGCTGGATCGCCGGCAAGCCGCCCGACTTTCACGCTCCGACGCATCGGCGGCGGTAGGGGGCGGACAGGCCGGAGGGCACATTTCGATTTGAAAAGGGCCAGCCGACGGTGTGTCGTCCGGCCCTCTGTCTTTATTTTCTCTTGGTGCCCGGTCTACCGGAGGATCCACATGGCGATCTCGGGGAAGGCCACGAGCAGCGCCAGCACGGCGATCTGGATGCAGATGAAAGGCACGAGCGCCGAGAAGATGTTCTGCAGCGTGATGTGCGGCGGGGCGACGCCCTTCAGGTAGAAGGCGGCCGGCCCGAAGGGCGGGCTCAGGAACGAGACCTGCATGTTGATGGCGAAGAGCACGCCGAACCATACCGGGTCGTAGCCGAGCTGCTTGATGATCGGCACGAAGATCGGCAGGGCGAGCATGGCGATGCCGATCCAGTCGAGGAACAGCCCGAGAATGCCGAGGATGACCATCATGATGACGATGATCACGGTGGGGGATGTCTCGAAGCCGAGGATCGCGCCCGAAACGAAGCGGTTGCCGCCCATCAGATTATAGACGCCGACGAGGATGGCAGCGCCCACGCCGATCCAGATGATCATGCCGCAGGTGTCGAGCGTATGGAGCACGGCCTGCTGCAGCATGCGGGCGGAGAACTCGCGGCGCGCGACGATGGCGACAAGCACGCCCATGACGCCCATCGCCGCCGCCTCGGTCACCGAGGCGATGCCGCCATAGATGGTGCCGAGCACGATGCCGATGATGATCACCGGCCAGAACAGCCCCTTGGCGATGGTGATCAGGCGCTCCTTGGGCGGCAGGCGCTCGCTCTCCGGCATGGGCGGGCCGAGCTCCGGATTGCGCAGACAGCGGAACATCACATAGGCGACGTAGGACAGCATCAGGATGGTGCCCGGCGTCACCGCGGCCGCGAAGGTGTCGGCGATCGACACTTGGGCGATCAGGCCGTAGATGATCAGTACGATCGAGGGCGGGATCATGGTGCCGAGCGAGCCGCCGGCGCACACCACGCCGATGGCGATCGAGCGGTCGTAGCCGAGACGCAGCATCTGCGGCAGGGCGAGCAGGCCGAGCAGCACGATCTCGCCGCCGATGATGCCGGACATCGCCGCCAGCAGGAAGGCGACCACCAGCGTCTGCACCGCGACGCCGCCGGGCAGCCGCCCGGCCAATATTCGCATCGAGTTGAACAGGTCCTTGGCGATGCCCGATCGGTCGAGCAGCGACGCCATGAACACGAACATCGGCACCGCCACGAGCGAATATTCGGTGATGAAGCCGTAGATGCGGCTGGTGATCAGCGGCAGGGCGTTCGGCCCGAACCAGCCGAAGGTGAAGACCAGCGCGACGAGGCCGGTGACGAAGGCGAGCGGCAGGCCGGTCAGGAGCAGCGCGAAGATGCTGCCGACGAGAAGATAGGTGCCCCATTCGATGCCGATTGCACTCATTCCGAGACCGCCCATCTCAGCGCTCCCCCTCGCCGGCCGGGTGCGGGACCGGGCCCTGACGCAGCGTATGGACGAGATGCATGACCGTCTGGAGGAGCATCAGGGTGACGGCGATCAGGATCACCCCCTTGGTGATCGCCGGAAAGGGCGGATTCCAGGAGGTGCCGGAACGTTCGAGCTGCCAGGCGCCGGTCGGATTGTGTGAGGCGGTGTAGAACATGATCCACGCCGCATAGGACATGCCGGCGGTGAAGATCAGCGTCAGCAGGCCGTTGAAGAGGTCGAGCGCGAAGCGCATGCGCGGCCCCGCGATGTCGTAAAGAAGGCGCACGCGGATGTGCTTGTTGCGGGCGAGCGCGATCGGCCCGCCGAGCGCGAAGATGATGGCGATGAGGAGCACTGTCGTTTCGTGCACCCACGAGGTCGGCGAGTTCAGCGCATAGCGCATGAACACCTCGTAGACCGAGATCGCCATCGCCGCGAAGGCCAGCCAGCCGATGGCCTTGCTGGCGGCCACGACGGCCCGGTCGAGAGCGGTTGCCGGCGTTTCCTCGGATCGATTGCCCGAACTGGGTTCGTCGATCGGCTCGACCGCTTCGGATAGAGGATCGTTGTTGGACATGAGGACGCTTTCGGGCAGCGCGCTGCCGGGGTCCCGGCAGGAGCCGCATGACGGAAAATGAAAGGATGCGCGGCGGGAGGCTCTGCACCACCCGCCGCGCACAGGCGGTTCGGCCGCCTACATCATGCCGCGGTCCTTGAGGAACTTCGTCACGGAGTCGTAGTACTTCTGCGTGATCTCGTTCTTCTTGGCCCAGACTTCCCACTCCTGACGCGCGATGTTGCGGAACTTGGCGCGCTCCTCGGGCGGCAGGTCGACGATCTCGATGTTCGGGTCCTGGCGTGCCTCGGCCACGGCCTCGATGTCGCGCTGCTTGAGCTTGGCCACCATCTCGTAGGCCATCGAATCGGTCGCCGTCTCCAGGATCGTCTTCAGATCGTCCGGCAGTCCGTCCCAGATCTGCTTGTTGATCGACACCGACACCATCGGCAGCGAGTGGAAGCCCGGATAGCTCGGATACTTGGCGAAGCCGTGCAGTCCCTGAGCCTGGTTGGTCGCGAACACCGTGTAGTCGGCGGCGTCGATCACACCCTTCTCGAGAGAGGTATAGACCTCCGAGCCCGGCAGGTTGACCGGCGTCGCGCCCGCCTTGGAGAAGATGTCGTAGACCATGCCTTCCGGCGCGCGCAGCTTCAGGCCCTTGAGGTCCTCGACGGTGCGGATCGGCTTGGTCGACGGCAGCGACTCCAGTCCGGTGGCCGCGGCGCCGATGAGATGCAGGCCGTAGGGCTCGACCAGTTCGTTATAGAGCTCCTCGCCGCCGTTGTATTTCATGTATTCCAGGAACTCGAGTGGATCGCCCCAAGCGCCGACGAGGTTGCCCATCATGCCGAAGGCGGGGTCCTTGCCGGAGAAGTAGCTGGGGTCGGTGAGATGGCCCTGCAGGATGCCGGCCGCCACCGCGTCGAGCGTCTGGTTGGAGGGCACCACGGCGTTGACCGGCAGGATCTCGATCTCGATCCGGCCGCCGCTCATCGTCTTGATGTTGTCGGCCCACTCCTTCTTGATCTCGAACTGCGGTTCGCCGTTCGTCTCCGACGTCTGGAAGGTCCAGCTGTATTCGGCCTGGGCGAGTGCGCTGTCGGTCGTCAGGGCCGCGCCCGCCATGGCGGCGACCGCGAGGCCGCAGAGGCTGGCAAGCAGGCGCTTGGTCGGTAAGGCAATCATGATCGTTCCTCCTGTTTCGGGCTCGGGCCCGTTTCTGCTTCATGGTCGCGATGGGAAGGGGGCTTCGCCGTCCCGGCGTCGAGATCTTCCGACAAGACGAGAAGCGCATTGCCGGCATCGCCATCGATGCCGGAATCGGGATTGATGTGAAGATCCTGGGCGGTGCGGTCCATGACGCTCCGGGCGGCCTTGAAGGCGCCGTGCGGATCGCGAAGCCGGATCGCCTCCATGAGCCGGTGGTGACGGCCGAGGCTGTCGCGCAGTTCGTCCGCCGTCTCGTTGCTCTGGCGCACCACGAGGGTGATCGCCGGCCGCAGGATGTGGACGAGTTGTGCCCAGATCGCGTTGCGCGTCGCGCGGTAGATCGCGGCGTGAAAATCCACGTCGTGTTCGCTGAAGTCGGCGCGATCCCAGCGCAGGGTGCCGAACTCGACGGCACGCGTCATGCCCTCGAAGGCTTCTTCCATGGCCAGGAGGTCGCGCGCGCTGGCGCTTTTGGCCGCGATCGCCGAGATCAGCGGTTCGGCCGCATAGCGGAACGAGAAGATGGCCCGTACCAGGTCCGGATGCGGCGTTTCCTGATCGGCGAGCCGCCGGGTGATGACGGGGTCGAGAATGTTCCATTCGCCCACGTCCTGGACGATGGTGCCCTGGCCGGCGAGGCGGCGGACCATGCCGCAGGCGGTCAGCGACTGCAGCCCGCTGCGGACCGACGCACGGCTGACGCCGAACCGCTCGGTCAGCTCGATTTCCTTCGGCAGGATGTCGCCTGGACGATAGGCGCCGGAGAGAAGCTCCCGGGCCAAGGATTCGGCAACCTGGGCGCCCAATGAACGCTCATTGTTGACGACTCCCGTCTTGCCCATTACCGATGCCTCCCCAAGCCTGACAAAAGGTATATCCATGTCAGACATGGAGTGCAACCCAGTTCGACATGTGCAGTGCGTCAAAACGATCTTGCAGCGCCGAAGGGGTAAAACGGGATCGCGTTCGACGGACGACTTGCTGGGCGGCTTGAGCCGACCTGCGTCGCGGCGGGCCGTTGTCGCTCAGGGGGCGAAGCGATTATGTGAGGCGCGACGACGCGCCGGGCGGGGCTTTGGGTGCCCGCCAAGCCATTGGTGACGGATGATGAAATCGACCTCGAAGGCCCTGATCGTGATGGGACCGGCCGGCGTCGGCAAGACGACCACGGCCCGAATTCTGGCGGAACGCCTGGGTTGGCAGTTCGCGGAGGCCGACGATTTCCATCCGCCCGAGAACATCGCAAAGATGTCGCACGGCATCCCGCTTCAGGACGAGGATCGGTGGCCCTGGCTTTCGACGATCCGGGATTGGATCAGCGCCGAGGCGTGTGCCGGACGCAGCGTCGTTGCAACCTGTTCGGCCTTGAAGCGCAGCTACCGTGACATCCTGCGGGCGGCGGACGCCGATGTCCGTTTCCTGTTTCTCGCCGCCGATGCGTCACTGGTCGCAGAGCGTCTCGCCGCGCGATCGGGTCACTATATGCCCGCCTCCCTGCTGGCTTCCCAATTCGGAGATCTGGAGCCGCTGGAGACCGACGAACCGGGGATTGCTGTCACTATCGACAAGTCGGCAAAAGAGGTCGCCGATGAGGCGATCCGGCGTTTTATGGAGGCTGGCTGGCGCATTCGGATGATATGAGGGTTGGATCCCTGACTGTCGCTTCGCCACGCCAGCGGCATCAGGGCGCATAGCGATCGCGCAGCGCAGCGCAGCGCGGAGTCCAATAAAGTTGTCCGTACGTCAGAAAACTTTCGTGATTTGGCTTTCCGCCCAAACGCCATCTAGTTTTTCCTGCGAGAGCGCCATTTAATCGGGAATGTTCTCGAATGCCCAATGGATAGCGGCTCCATCGGCCACTAGCCCCATCAGAAATCAGAGTGGCTGTGCTGAAGCATAATCCATTTCGTTCGATGATTTCGAAATTGCCGCGTAGCTCGCTCCAGCCGCTTGGAGCTGCTCACGACATCTTGGTCGCGGCCTTCTCCATCACGCTTGCTCTTGCGCTGGCCTATGGATACGGGCCGCTGTTCACCACGTGGCAGCTTTGGGCGATCATTATCGCCTTCACGGCGCTGAGCGCCTGTCTCTTCCCTCTCTTTTCGCTCAATCGCGGAGCTTGGCGTTACGCCTCGCTTCTCGATGTGATTTCGATTGTCAAAGCCGCCACTGCCATCACGGTGATCTTCGTGATCGGCCATTTTCTCCTGTATCGTGGCGCCTGGCTGCCGCGCAGCGCCATGGTCACCACGTGGTTCGTGATGATCGTCGCCCTCGGCGGGCCTCGCTTGCTTTACCGGGTGACCAAGGAGAATGGCCTGTCGGAATCGCGGCGCAGCGGCTTCTGGCCGACGAAGCACAATGCTTTGCTTTATGGATTCAACGACAATGCGGATCTGTTCATCCGCGATGCGCGGCGCAACCACAGCGGCGTCAACATCCTCGGGCTCATCGATCCGCGCCTCAAGAACCGGCGGCGCCAGCTGCATGGCATCCGGGTGTTGGGTACGTTGGAAGACTTGCCGGCGGTGCTGCGCAAAAGCGATCTGAAGGCGTTGCCGATCGACGAGTTGATCGTAACATCGACCGAGATCACGGCGCAGGAGTTGACCAGCGTGGTCGCGCATGCTGCGCCTCACAAGCTCACGGTCCGGCGTCTGCATGACATTTCTCAGGCTGGCTTGATCCGCGACACGACGCAGATCGTGCCGCGTCCGCTGTCGTTGGAGGATCTGGTCGGCCGCCAGGAAATTCAGATTGACGTCGACGAGGTCGCGAACCTGCTCAACGGCCGCTGCGTTGCCGTGACGGGAGCTGGCGGCTCGATCGGCTCGGAGCTGGTCAGACAGATCGCGCCCTTCCATCCGCGCCATCTCTTGCTGGTCGACAACAACGAATACGCTCTCTACCGAATCCACCGGCATATGAGCGACAAGCACCCACAGGTCGCCGTCACGGCAAGGGTCACCGACGTGCGTCACGGAGCGCGTGTGGCGGATTTGTTCGAGCAGGTGAAGCCTGAGGTCGTCTTCCACGCCGCCGCACTGAAGCATGTGCCGATCGTCGAAGACAATCCGCTCGAAGGCATCGAGACGAATCTCCTGG
Organism: Consotaella aegiceratis; assembly: GCF_036541425.1. NCBI lineage: Bacteria > Pseudomonadati > Pseudomonadota > Alphaproteobacteria > Hyphomicrobiales > Aurantimonadaceae > Consotaella > Consotaella aegiceratis. The sequence continues at coordinate 259,323 of NZ_JAZHFT010000001.1, read as the reverse complement.
GCACGCGGAACGTCGCCGACGCAGCGCTGCATTGCGGCGCCCTGGCGTTCGTCATGGTCTCCACCGACAAGGCGGTGAACCCCGCCAACGTCATGGGCGCCACCAAGCGGGCAGCCGAAACCTACTGTCAGGCGCTGGATCTCTCGCAGCAGGGCACACGCTTCCTGACCGTCCGCTTCGGCAACGTCATGGGATCCACCGGGTCGGTCATCCCGCTGTTCCAGGAGCAGCTCGAACGCGGCGGTCCGCTGACCGTGACGCATCCCGACATCTATCGCTATTTCATGACGATTCCGGAGGCGTCGCGGCTCATTCTCCATGCTGCCGGCCACGGCCTCAACGACCACAACGCCCAGGGCCAGATCCTGGTCCTCGACATGGGCGAGCCGATCCGCATCCTGGAACTGGCGGAACGGCTGATCCAGCTTGCCGGATTGCGACCCTACGTCGATATCGGCATCGACCTCATCGGTCTGCGCAAAGGCGAGAAGCTCAAGGAAGAGCTCTTCGGGCCGGACGAGATCGTCGAAGGTACCGGTTGGTCCGGCATCATGATCGCACGGTCGCGAGCCACCAATCTGACGCTGCTGCGCCGCAATATCGATGCCATCGAATCGGCCGTGGCATCCGGCGACGAACCGCGCGCGATTGCTCAACTGGGTCATCTCGTCCCGGGGCTGAAGGACGAAGCGGCGGCCACGCCGGCAGCACAAAAGCTGCGCCTGATCGACACGCGGCCCAAATTTGGCGATCAGCAATCCGGTCAGGGCGGGCGGGCCGGCTGACGCGCCGTCCCGGCAGCGGCGGCGGCCCGTCGGCTCTCCGCCTCGGACACGTTGCCTGAGAAATCCGCTCGACGAACAGCGATCGATCCCGGATGCCGAGCCGATATCGGCTCGATTCCCCGGGCAACAACGGTTCCGCCGGGCATTCTGCACTCTCCCGGACGATCAGAGCTCCGTCGTCCGGGATCTGCGGATCGGCGTATCAGCCCGGCTTGACCATATGGCTCGGATCGACGATGCGGTCGTAGTCGTCCGCCGAAACGAGGCCTGAGGCGATCGCTTCCTCGCGCAGCGTCGTGCCCTTCTTGTGGGCCGTCTTGGCGATCGCCGCCGCATTGTCGTAGCCGATGGTGGGCGCCAGCGCCGTCACCAGCATCAGCGACTGCTCCATCAGCGACTTGATGCGCGTTTCGTTGGCCTTGATGCCCTCGACGCAATGCTCGGCGAAGCTCACCATCGCATCCGACAACAGCCGGACGGAGTCGAGCACGGCCTTGGCGATCACCGGCTTGAACACGTTGAGCTCGAAATGGCCTTGTGAGGAGGCGACGGTGACCGTTGTCTCGTGACCGAACACCTCGGTGGCCACCATGGTGAGCGCTTCGGCCTGGGTCGGATTGACCTTGCCCGGCATGATCGACGAACCGGGCTCGTTTTCGGGCAGCGACAACTCGCCGAGGCCCGAGCGCGGGCCGGAGCCGAGGAAGCGGATATCGTTGGCGATCTTGAAAAGGTCCGTCGCCAGCGCGTTGAGGCTGCCGTGGAAAAACGCGAGCGCACCATGCGAGGCGAGCGCCTCGAACTTGTTGTCGGCGCTGCGGAACGCCTCTCCGGTCAGCTTGGCGAGTTCGGCAGCGATCGCTTCGGCAAAGCCTTCGGGCGAGTTGAGGCCGGTGCCGACCGCCGTGCCGCCCTGGGCCAGCGCATAGACGCCTTCGAGCGCCTGGAGAATGCGCGCGCGACCGAGCGTCAAAGCGGCTGAGTAGCCGGAAAATTCCTGGCCGAGCGTGACCGGCGTCGCATCCTGGGTGTGGGTGCGGCCGATCTTGATGATGCCGGAGAACTCCTGGCTCTTGGCGGTGAGGGCGGCCTCCAGCCGGTCGAGCGCAGGCAGCAGATGCTGCTTGACCTCCAGCACCGCCGCAACGTGCATGGCGGTGGGGAAGGTGTCGTTGGACGACTGGCTCATATTGACGTGGTCGTTCGGATGCACCGGCTTTTTCGAGCCCATCTCGCCGCCCAGCATCTCGATGGCGCGATTGGAGATGACCTCGTTGACGTTCATGTTCGTCTGCGTGCCGGACCCGGTCTGCCAGACCACCAGCGGAAAGTGATCGTCCAGTTGACCGGCGATGATTTGATCTGCAGCGCTTTCGATGGCGTCGGCGAGCTCGCCGTTGAGCCGGCCCGACGAGGCGTTGACGCGGGCCGCCGCCTTCTTGACGAGGGCCAGGGCCTTGATGAGAGGCAGCGGCTGCCGGTCGCCGCCGATCTTGAAGTTATTGCGGGAGCGCTCGGTCTGGGCACCCCAATAGCGATCGCTGGCAACCTCGATGGCACCGATCGAATCGGTTTCTTTCCGCGTCTCGCTCATGTCTCCATCCCTTTTGGAAATTCGCCGTTGCAGCCCTTCCTAAAGCATCGCGCCACGAATCGGAATCGGTTTTCCGGTCGCATAGGTGCAAAGGCGCGGCGAACAACCCGAAGTTAACTCCACGGGGAAAGGCCCGTTCCCGGGTGTTTTTCGCTATCGTCCAGCTACTGCCCCAGTCACCGGTCGAGCGACCGATCGGGAGGCTTCAAACAGGGTCAGGATGTGAAGCGCGACAATGCATTCGCTTGGCCATTCAATTGTTCATCCAGCCCAAAGGCAAAAAGCCGCCCCGGTAACCGGGACGGCTCGTAGAGGCCAGAAATGCGGTCCGACAATCAGTCGAACTGATCCTTCACCGCATCCTTGATCTTGCCGATGTTCTTCTGCGTCTTGCCTTCGAGGCGATCGGCCTCGCCCTCGGCCTGCAGACGCTCGTTGTCGGTCAGGTCGCCAGCGGCCTTCTTGATTTTGCCGCCCAGTTCCTTGCCTGCACCTTCCGAAACGTTCTTGTCCATGATCGGACTCCTTTGTTCTGAGCCGACGAAAGTCAGCTGTCCGAACTGTAAAACGCCGGTGGGCCGTTCGGGGTTCCTCAATTGGTTCAAGCGTTTCCGAGAATCTGATAGATCTGGGTGGCGGCCAGGACGCAGATCAGCAGGCCCACGGCCCGCAACAGCAGCTTCTCCGGTGCGACGCGAACTATGTAGCCGGCAAAAGGTGCTGCAACGACGCCGCCGACGATGAGGCCCGCAACGGGCACGAGATGGGAGAGCAGGCCGTCGGCCTCCTGCCAATGGCCGGTCAGCAGGGCGACGACGAAGCTTGCCGATACCGCGACGGTCAGCAGGAATTCGGCCGTGTTGACGGTTCCGACCACGTAGCGCGGCTGGCCGCCCGCGCCGAGCAGGCCCGAGGTCACGATCGGCCCCCAGCCGCCGCCGCCCACGGCGTCGAGAAAGCCGCCCGCCGCGGCGAGAGCCGGCACCACCGGGCCGGTCACCGGCTTCTGTGGAATGCGGCGGAAGGAGCGGACGACGAGATAGATCCCGATGACGGTGAGATAGGCCGCGACGTAGGGTTTTACGGCGGCACCGTCGATGCTCGTCAGCACGTAGGTGCCGACCATGCCGCCGGCGATGCCGAGCGGCGCCAGGCGCCAGAACAGCCGCCAATCGACGTTGCGATGGAACAGATGCGAGCCTCCGGAGGCGGCCGTCGTGAACAGTTCGGCGGCATGAACGGAAGCGGACGCCTGCGCCGGCGGAACGCCGAAGCTCAACAGCACCGTCGACGAGACCACGCCATAGGCCATGCCGAGGGCGCCATCGACCAATTGGGCGAGGCCGCCCACCAGCAGGAACAACAGAAAGCTACCCATCGCCAGGGTCTCCGGAAGACAACATAGTCTGATGGTAGCCATATATCCTACCTGCACGATAGGTTTTATGCGCGATCCTTTAGGCCCGTTCGGGGCAGAATTTTGCGTAGTTTGCCTCAAGAACGGAGAAAAAGAGCAAATCAGCCTCGAGTGAGAAGCAGATCGGCTCGGCTTGCCGGATCAATCGGCGGCCGGCGGGTCGAAGCGCCGCGCCTCCAGAATGGCGGCGGTGGCATCACGCACGGCGATCAGCGTCTTGCGGGTTTCGCACGTCTCGACATCCTGGCAATCGGGACATTTCCGGTAGGCCGTGCGGCTGGCGCAGGGCGCCAGCGCCAAAGGTCCGTCCACCACCCGCAGCACGTCGGCGAAGCTGATTTCGGAGCCGGGACGCGAGAAACGGTAGCCGCCGCGCACGCCACGCACGCTGACGAGAAGGCCGGCCTGCTTGAGCTCGACCAGAATGGCCTCGAGAAACTTGCGCGGGATCACCTCCTCGGCGGCGATGGTCGAGACGGAGAGCGGCGCGTCGCGCCGAGAGATGGCGAGCATCGCACGCAAGGCGTAGCGCGCGCGTTGGGACATCATCGGAAAGCCTCATCATCCCAAGAAAAAAGGGCCTGGCAAAGCCAGACCCTATAGTCGCAAGCATTGGACAGTCGAAGCTGAAATCTCGACGCATCCGATCGGATCGAAACGTCTTCGCTCCTCTGCCCGTTTCAACGTCCCGATGGTCGGGCCGCGATCGAAGCCGGACGGGGCCGGCTTCGACGATTTTGCAAAGTCTACTTTTGTTCGGGATGGGCGGCTTTACGGACTTCCTAGAAGTCCATGCCGCCACCCGAAACCGGGCCTGCCCGGTTTCGGCACCTTTGTTCGGGATGGGCGGCTTTATGGACTTCCTAGAAGTCCATGCCGCCCATGCCGCCCATGCCGCCGCCGGGCATGGCCGGAGCACCGGAGTCCTTCTTCGGCGCCTCGGTGACCATCGCCTCGGTGGTGACCAGCAGGCCGGCAACCGACGCAGCGTCCTGAAGCGCCGAGCGCACCACCTTGACCGGGTCGACGATGCCCATCTGGATCATGTCGCCGTATTCGCCGGTCTGGGCGTTGTAGCCGAAGCTGAGCGACTGATTCTCGAGGATCTTGCCGACGACGATCGAGCCCTCGTCACCCGCGTTGGTGACGATCTGACGGATCGGGGCCTGCAGAGCCTTGCGCACGATGTTGACGCCGGCATCCTGATCGGCGTTCTCGCCCTTGATGTCGAGCGCGTTGGAAGCGCGCAGGAGAGCGACACCGCCGCCCGCCACGATGCCTTCCTCGACGGCCGCGCGGGTCGCGTTGAGGGCGTCGTCGACGCGGTCCTTCTTCTCCTTCACCTCGACCTCGGTCGAGCCGCCGACGCGGATCACCGCGACGCCGCCGGCGAGCTTGGCCAGCCGCTCCTGCAGCTTCTCGCGGTCGTAGTCGGAGGTGGTCTCCTCGATCTGGCCCTTGATCTGGCCGACGCGGGCCTTGATCTGCTCGGATTCACCCGAACCATCGACGATGGTGGTGTTCTCCTTGGTGATCGTGACCTTCTTGGCACGGCCGAGCATGTCGAGCGTGACGTTCTCGAGCTTGATGCCGAGATCCTCGGAGATCACCTGGCCGCCGGTGAGGACCGCGATGTCCTCGAGCATGGCCTTGCGGCGGTCGCCGAAGCCCGGAGCCTTGACGGCGGCGATCTTCAGGCCGCCGCGCAGCTTGTTGACGACGAGCGTGGCGAGCGCCTCGCCCTCGACGTCCTCGGCGATGATCAGCAGCGGACGCGACGACTGAACGACAGCCTCGAGAACCGGCAGCATCGCCTGAAGGTTGGAGAGCTTCTTCTCGTGCAGGAGGATGTAAGGATCCTCGAGCTCGGCCACCATCTTCTCGGCGTTGGTGACGAAATAGGGGCTGAGGTAGCCGCGGTCGAACTGCATGCCCTCGACGACCTCGAGCTCGGTCTCGGCGGTCTTGGCTTCCTCGACCGTGATGACGCCCTCGTTGCCGACCTTCTGCATGGCCGAGGCGATCATCTCGCCGACTTCCTTCTCGCCGTTGGCGGAGATGGTGCCGACCTGAGCGACTTCATCGGACGTGTCGATCTTGCGGGCCGAGGCGACCAGCGTGTCGACGACCTTGGCGACCGCCGCGTCGATGCCGCGCTTGACGTCCATCGGGTTCATGCCGGCGGCCACGGCCTTGGCGCCTTCCTTGACGATCGACTGGGCGAGAACCGTCGCGGTCGTCGTGCCGTCACCGGCCATGTCGTTGGTCTTCGAGGCCACTTCGCGCACCATCTGGGCGCCCATGTTCTCGAACTTGTCCTCGAGCTCGATCTCCTTGGCGACGGTGACGCCGTCCTTGGTGATGCGGGGAGCGCCGAACGACTTGTCGATGACGACGTTGCGGCCCTTCGGGCCGAGCGTCACCTTGACCGCATCGGCGAGGATGTCGACGCCACGCAGCATGCGCTCACGCGCGTCGCGGCCGAATTTTACGTCTTTGGCTGCCATGTGATTGTCTCCCTGGCGCTCCATTCAAGGCTGCGCCGTATCTCGAATAGGGTGAATAGCGAACGTCGGGCGGTGGCGATCAGCCGACGATGCCCATGATGTCGGACTCTTTCATGATCAGCAGGTCTTCGCCGTTCAGCTTGACCTCGGTGCCCGACCACTTGCCGAAGAGAATCCGGTCGCCCGCCTTGACGTCGAGCGGCTGAACCTTGCCGCTTTCGTCGCGTGCACCCGCGCCGACCGCGACGATCTCGCCTTCCTGCGGCTTTTCCTTGGCCGTGTCGGGGATGATGATGCCGCCGGCGGTCTTTTCCTCGGACTCCACGCGACGCACCACGACACGATCATGGAGGGGACGGAAGTTCACGTTTGCCATTGTCGTTGAACCCTTAGCTCAGTGTGACAAGCCAGGCCCTCGTAAGGCACCCGGCGCCATTGCTAGCACTCTGCTTGGGCGAGTGCTAATGGCCGGCAATTAGGGGATCGAAAGTGGCGTTGTCAAGGCGCTGGCCGTTCAATTTTGGCCCGATCGGCGGGCTCGAAACGGACATCGAGTGGTGGCCGGTGAGACGATCCGAAACGCCCACCATGCCGATCGCCGTCATATCGTGCGTCTCTTGTTTCAATGCAAGGCGAGCCAGCCCGACAGAGCGTCAAAAGCGGAAGAAGAGTAAACGCTGTCGCCTGCGGAGGCGGCTATCGGATCAGGCGAACGTTCTTCTCTTCGCTGATCTCGGGGCATTGGATAATGACGCGGATGTCATCATAGTCCTTGTCGCCCACGGGACGGTCCTCCCAGCCATAGTACATGTACTTGCCAGGCTCGCAGGCCTTGGTCGTGCGCTGAGGCGTCCGGTTCTTGCCACTCGGCAGGATGCCGCCCTGGCTCTTCGGCACGCACTGCTCCTTGGTGTCGCAGAGGATGGTCTCCAGGATCCGCGAGGCGGCCTCGCCGTCGGTCGTCGCGTCGTAGCGTTCGGCTCCGGCTGCGATCTCTTCGTCCTGGTCCCTGCCCATCTGGCTGTTGAGCACCGTGTCGGTATAGTAGTTGTAGTGCTCGGCCAGCGGGTTGTCCCAGTTGCCCTGGTTCGTGCGCGAATTGCGGACGTTGTAGAGGCGGTAGCTGACGACGCCGGTCGCGCACTGCGGAAACTGGCTCATGTCGTAGGTGATCCGGCCGCCATTGTCGGAGATCGGCACCTCCTGCGAGCGGCCGTGCGTCTTGGGATCGTTTTTCTTCGACGGATCGAAGCAATAGGCGTAGATGCGGTTGTAGTCGCCGGCCTCCGGATCGAGCGAAGCCAGTTCGGGCGGCTTCCAGGTGATGTCGCGGTAGCGGGCGATGGACACGATGGACACCGCCATCCCGTTGGTCGCTCCGGGAATGAAGCCCGACAGGGTCGGCGGCACCACGCCGCTGATCGTCACCGTATAATCGACGTCGGAGGTCCACCCGGCCTCGACCTCGGCGTTCTTCAACTGGCCGGAATCGGCGAGCTGCTTCTCGACGAACGCCGAGAGGTAGCGCAGCGAACTGTCCTCGCCGCCGTCGGGTCCCTGGGTGGCCATGGCGAGAGCGGCTGCATCGCCGTGATTTTGCAGAAGGCTGGCGGTGCCTGTGCTGCGGGCATAGTCGATGCTCAATCCCATCAGGCCGACCACCGGCACGGCCAGCAGCGCCGTGATGACCGCGAATTGCCCCGATTCGTCGCCGAACAAGCGTTTTGTCATTTTGGCCCCACCCCGACCACTGACACCATTGGCCTGACAAGACGCTAAGCTTGCCAGATTAAATCCTGGATAGAGAGGCTGTTGCAATTTTAGCGATTATCGCATTCGCCGGTCTCGTCGGCGGCGATACCGTCTCCAGACGGACGGCTTGACCGAGGTCGTGCCCCTCGCTATCGCCTCGCATCGACGCGGCTCCTCGGGCGAACCGGCTTTGGAGAAACGACACGGATGACCAGCCAGATCGCTCCTCTCCAGCCGATCGCCACGCTCGACGAGGCGATGGACGGCTATGACGGCGTCTTCTGCGACGTCTGGGGCGTCGTTCACAACGGGCGCGCCAAGTTCGAAGCGGCGGAGGCGGCGCTGCAAGGGGTGCGCGAGGCGGGCAAGCCGGTGGTGCTGATCACCAATTCGCCGCGGCTCAGCCAAGGCGTTCATCGGCAACTCGACCAAATCGGTCTGTCGCGGCAGGCCTACGACTTCGTCGTGACCTCCGGCGACGTGACGCGCGCTTTGATCGCCGAGGCCGATTCCAAGGTGTTTCATCTCGGACCGGAGCGCGATCTCGACCTGTTCGAGGGCCTCGACGTCGCCCTGTGCGGCGAACAGGAGGCCGCAACGATCGTGGCCACCGGCTTCTTCGACGACGAAACGGAAACGCCGGACGACTATGCCGACATGCTGCGCGGCCTGGCCGGGCGAGGCCTGCCGATGATCTGCGCCAATCCCGACGTGGTCGTCCAGCGCGGCGACCGAAGGATCTGGTGCGCCGGCTCGCTGGCTCGCGCCTATCAGGAGCTGGGCGGCGAGGTCCGCATCGCCGGCAAGCCGTATCGTCCGATCTACGAGCTGGCCGCCCAGCGGGTCGGCGGCATCGCCGACAAGCGCGTCCTGGCGATCGGCGACGGCTTGGCGACGGACATCAAGGGCGCCCAGACCTTCGGATTGGACGCGCTTCTGATCCTGGCGGGCATTCACGCCGACGATATCGAGGCCAGCACCGAGTCGGTCGCGCAGGCGCTGCGCGAGGCGGATCTGACCGCGCGCTACTTCATGCCGGTATTGAGATGAGCGACATCGTGCGCGTGCCCCGGGCCGAGGCCCTTCCCGCCGCGTTGCGCGGTGGCGTGGTCGCGGTGGGCAATTTCGACGGCGTGCATCGCGGCCATCGGGCGGTGCTCGACGCGGCGCGCGAGAAGGCCTCCGAGCTCGGCGTTCCCGTGGTCTGTCTCACCTTCGAGCCGCATCCCCGCACCGTCTTTGCGCCCGACCAGCCGGTGATCCGTCTGACGCCGGCAGCGATGAAGGCGCGCCTGCTCGCCGCGCTCGGCTTCGACGCCGTCGTCGAGCAGCCCTTCGACGAGGCCTTCGCCTCCCTGACGGCCGAGGCCTTCGTCGACCGTGTCCTGGTCGAGGCGCTCGGCGCGCGTCACGTGGTCATCGGCTTCGACTTCCATTTCGGCGCCCGGCGTTCGGGCACGCCCGACTTTCTGATCGAGCGCGGCGCAGCCAAGGGGTTCGGCGTCACGCGCATCGACGCCTTCTTCGACGAGGGCGGTGCCACCATTTCGTCCAGTCGCGTGCGCGATCGTCTGGCCGCCGGCGAAGTCGCGGAGGCGGCCGGTCTTCTCGGCTATCGCTGGACCATCGAGGCCACCGTGATGCCCGGACAGCAACTCGGCCGCACCCTCGGCTATCCGACGGCCAACATGGAACTGGGGCCGGAACGCCTGCTCAAGCAGGGCGTCTATGCCGTGCGCTATCGCCGGTCCGATGGCGGGCTGTTCGACGGGGTGGCGAGCTATGGCCGCCGACCGACCTTCGACAACGGCGCCGTGCTGTTCGAGACGCATCTCTTCGACTTTGCCGGCGATCTCTACGGCGAGACCGCCCATGTCTCGCTGTTCGGCTATCTGAGGGGCGAGGAAAAGTTCGACGGCGCGGCCGAACTGATCGCCCAGATGGATCGCGACGCCGAGGAGGCGCGGGCGCTGCTGGCGGGCGCGCGGCCACTGTCCGAACTCGACGCGGCGATCGCCTTCTAGACATCCTGCCTCATCGGAACGGCGAGGCAAAGCGAGCGCCGTCCGCCCGACCGCGTCGTCCTCCGCCCGCGTGTCGAGGATCCCGAACTCGACGAAACCGGACGGCTTGGCGCTGCCACTGTCAAAAACTTTCCTTTCGTCCCCGGACTTGCTATGGGCTGGCGCCATGTCCGGTCTGCGCACGCCTGTCTTTTTCAGACGAATTCGCCGCCCGGCCGCCTGAGGGCTTCAGCCATGGGCGGTCGGGATGCTGGCGTCGCGCCCTCTTTTCGATCTTTCTTTTGTGCCGCGTCCGTCCTGGCGCGGCCGACGACATGGCTGACCACCGATGAACGATACCGCCGAGACCGTCGACTATTCGAAAACGCTGTACCTGCCGCAGACGGATTTTCCGATGCGCGCCGGGCTGCCCAAGAAGGAGCCCGAGCTTGTCGCCCGCTGGCAGGAGATGGGCCTCTACAAGAAGCTGCGCGAGGCGGCCAGGGACCGGCCGTCCTATGTGCTGCACGACGGGCCGCCCTATGCCAACGGCAACATCCATATCGGCCACGCGCTCAACAAGATCCTGAAGGACGTCATCACCCGTTCCTTCCAGATGCGCGGGTACGATGCCAACTACGTGCCCGGCTGGGACTGTCACGGCCTGCCGATCGAGTGGAAGATCGAGGAAGAGTACCGCGCCAAGGGCAAGAACAAGGACGAGGTACCGGTCAACGAGTTCCGCCAGGAGTGCCGCGACTTCGCCGCCCACTGGATCGCGGTCCAGTCGGAGGAGTTCAAGCGTCTCGGGATCGAGGGCGACTTCGACCACCCCTATACGACGATGAATTTCCACGCCGAGGCGCGGATCGCCGGCGAGCTGTTGAAGTTCGCCATGTCGGACCAGCTCTATCGCGGTTCCAAGCCAGTGATGTGGTCGGTGGTCGAGCGCACCGCGCTGGCGGAAGCCGAGGTCGAATATCAGGACTACGAGTCCGACACGATCTGGGTGAAGTTTCCGGTTCGGGAGGCTCGAAACACGAGCACGTCCACGAGCGACGGTATGCTTTCGCGAGAAGACAAGCTCGAGCTTCTGCATTCGTCGTCGATCGTCATCTGGACGACGACGCCCTGGACGATCCCCGGCAACCGCGCCATCGCCTATTCTGACCGGATCACTTACGGCCTCTACGAGGTGGCGGCGGCCGAAAACGACTTCGGCCCGCAGCCGGGCGAGAAGCTCATCTTTGCGGATGCCCTGGCGGCGGAGAGCTTCGCCAAGGCGAAGCTTGAATACAAGCGTTTGCACAACGTTTCGGCTGCCGAGCTTGCCGGAATCTATTGCGACCACCCGCTCAAGGGCCTCGGCGGCGGCTACGACTTCCCCGTGCCGCTGATCGTCGGCGAGCATGTCACCGACGATGCCGGCACGGGTTTCGTCCATACCGCGCCGAGCCATGGCCGCGAGGACTTCGACGCGTGGATGGACAACGCCCGCGAGTTGGAAGCGCGCGGCGTGCCGACCGCCATCCCGTTCCCGGTCGACGATGCCGGCTTCTACACCAAGGACGCGCCGGGCTTCGGGCCGGATCGCGAGGGTGGGCCGGCGCGCGTCCTCGACGACAAGGGCAAGAAGGGCGATGCCAACAAGGCCGTCATCGAGGCGCTGATCGCCGACGACAAGCTGTTCGCGCGCGGCCGGCTGAAGCACACCTATCCGCATTCCTGGCGTTCCAAGAAGCCGGTGATCTTCCGCAACACGCCGCAGTGGTTCGTCCACATGGACAAGCAACTGTCTGACGACATGATCACGCTGGCTGGTGGAAACAGGCTGTACGACTCGCTTCGTCATAGAGCTCTGAAGGCGATCGACGAGACGCGCTTCGTGCCGAAGGCCGGTCAGACCCGGCTGCGGGCGATGATAGAGGATCGGCCGGACTGGGTGCTGTCGCGTCAGCGCGCCTGGGGTGTGCCGATCTGCGTCTTTGCCGACGCCGACGGCAATATCCTGAAGGACGAGGACGTGAACAAGCGCGTTCTGGAAGCCTTCGAGGCGGAGGGCGCGGATGCCTGGTTCGCCGAGGGCGCGCGCGAGCGCTTCCTCGGGTCGAAGGCGAACGAGCCGTGGATCCAGGTCAAGGACATCCTCGACGTCTGGTTCGATTCCGGCTCCACCCATGTCTTCACGCTGGAGGACCGGCCCGACCTCAAATGGCCGGCCGACGTCTATCTGGAAGGCTCCGACCAGCATCGCGGCTGGTTCCATTCCTCGCTCCTCGAAAGTTGCGGCACGCGCGGCCGCGCGCCCTACAACGCGGTCGTCACCCACGGCTTCACCATGGCCGAGGACGGCCGCAAGATGTCGAAGTCGCTCGGCAACCAGGTGTTTCCGCAGGACGTGATGAAGGAATCGGGCGCCGACATCCTGCGCCTCTGGGTGATGAACACCGACTACTGGGAGGATCAGCGTCTCGGCAAGACGATCATCCAGACCAATGTCGATGCCTATCGCAAGCTCCGCAACACCATCCGCTGGATGCTCGGCACGCTCGCCCACGACCAGGGCGAGATGGTGGCCCACGCCGACATGCCGGAGCTGGAGCGGCTGATGCTGCATCGCATCGCCGAGCTCGACCGCGTCGTCACCAAGGGCTACGACGAGTTCGACTTCAAGCGCATCGCGCGGACCCTGCTCGACTTCATGGTGGTCGAGCTGTCGGCCTTCTATTTCGATATCCGCAAGGACGCGCTCTATTGCGATCCGCCGTCGTCGACGCGGCGCAAGGCGGCGCTCCAGGTGGTGCGCACCCTGTTCGACCATCTGGTGACGTGGCTCGCCCCGATGCTGCCCTTCACCATGGAGGAGGCGTGGCTGTCGCGCTATCCGGACGCGGTCTCCGTGCACCTCGAACAGTTCCGTGCGATCGACCCGGCATGGCACGATTCGGTGCTGGCCGAGCGCTGGCAGAAGCTGAAGCGAGTGCGCCGCGTCGTCATGGGCGCGCTGGAAGAGGAGCGTCGGGAAAAGCGCATCGGCGCCTCGCTGGAGGCCGCGCCGATCGTCTTCATCGACGATGCGGAACTGCGCGCGCTGGCGACGTCGGTCGACTTTGCCGAAATCGCCATCGTGAGCGGCATCGAGATCGTCGGCGGACCGGCGCCGGACACCGCCTTCAGCCTGGACGACACGGCCGGCGTCTCGGTGGTGCCGGAGTTAGCCAAGGGCCGCAAATGCGCGCGCTCCTGGAAGATCTCGGAAGAGGTCGGCAGCGATCCGGACTATCCGAACGTGACGCCGCGCGATGCCCAGGCGCTGCGCGAATTGCAGGCCGCGGGCGCGTGATCTGACGGCGGTGCGTCGAAGCAGGATGACCGGGCCTCCGGTCGTCTTGCTTCGCTGTTCGGCGTGGCCTAGAAGAAACGCCTGGAATTTGCCAAGTTTGCATGGCAGGGCGGGCATTGCCGGCTAGGATCGGCAAAGTTTGTCCGTTTTCATCGGCGAGGGGGCCGACAACATGGTTTTGCGACGGGTTCATCCCACCGCTCGTTTGCTGGGCGTGGCCTCCGCTGGTGTGCTGGTCGCCGGCTGCATGGGGCCGACCTACGGCACGGATAAGCCGGTCGGAACGCAGTTGGTCGAGGATGTGACCGATCTGGTCTCTCTGGGTTCCACCAATAAAGAGAAGATCGACTACAAGCCGCGGCCGGAGTTGGTGAAACCCGCCGATACCTCCGTGCTGCCGCCACCGGCTCAGCAGGTGGAAGTGGCCTCCAATCCCGATTGGCCGGAATCGCCGGATCAGCGACGGGCCCGCATCCAGGCGGCGGCTTATGCCGGCGATCCGGACCAGCCCGTGCCCGCCCACTACATGGCCGCAACAGGCGAAGGTCCTCAGCCCACTCTCACGCGGGAGGAACAAGAGGACAGGAAACGGTTCAACGAGGGAGATCCTCTGTCGCCCGACCAACTGAAGAGCGGCGGAGCGGAATTCCAAAAGCGTATTCAGGAAATGCGCCAGGGCAGCGCGACCGAGCGCAAATATCTGAGCGAGCCGCCCACCACCTATCGCCAGCCCGCGGCGAGCGCCCCGGTTGGCGATCCTGGTGTCGACGAGGACGTCAAGGCAGCGGAGCGGAAGGCAGGTGGCAAGGAAACGCTTGGCACCAAGTTGAAGAAGCTCTGGCCGCTCTGATCCGAGGCCGAACGCCGGCATCGTCCGGACGGACCCGCTGCTTGAACTGATGATCCCTGAAAGAGCGGGCTTTTCGGATTGATGGCGCGGTCGCGCTGCACTGGTTCTAGTCGCGGCGGGCGGCAAAGAAGTCGCGCAGCAGCTCGGCCGCATCGGTCTCGGCGATTCCGGAATAGACGTCCGGGCGATGGTGACAGGTCGGCTGTGCGTAGAATCGGGCGCCGTGCTCGACGCCGCCCCCTTTCGGATCGCCGGTCCCGTAGTAGAGCCGGCGGATACGCGCGAACGAGATCGCCGCGGCGCACATGGCGCAGGGCTCGAGCGTGACGTAAAGATCGCAATCGACGAGACGCTCCTGCGCGAGTGTCGCGCAGGCACTGCGGATCGCCAGGATCTCGGCATGGGCCGTCGGATCGTTGCGCGTCCGGGTTTCGTTTCCGGCGCGGGCGACGACCACGTCGTCCTTGACCACGACGGCGCCGACCGGGATCTCGGAGCGGCCGGCGGCGGCCCGCGCCTCGGCCAGCGCCAGATCCATGAAATTAACTCGAGCCATCCGCGGCCTCTCGCCCGTTGTTCCATCACCTGATAATGAGCGCGCGAGCAAAGGCAAAGAGTCATGAACGACAAGACCAGAGATGACCGCGGCGGCAAACCGCGCGGCCGCGGCGACCGTGGATCGGGTTCGTCCGGCGGCGGCGCGCGCAAGCCCTTCCGCCCCAAGGCTTCGCGCTCCGACGCATCGGGGGAATCCAAGCCGTTCAAGCCGAGAAGCTACGGCATGCTGTCCCATGGTGGCGCCGAGGCTCGCGGCGACGGCAAACCGAAAAGCTATGGCCGGGTGGCGGCCAAGGCCTCCGATGGGGGCAAGCCGCGCACCCTCGGCGATGAGGCCGCGCGTGGCCGCTCGGGCGGTGCCGCCTTCGGCAAGCGTCGCGAACGATCGGAGGAGCGGCCCCGCGCCGGCGAGCGCTCGGAACGCACGCCGGGGAACGGTCGTCGGGACGAAGGCGGCCGCTCGCGCGGGTTCGAAGGCCGTGGGCGCGACGATCGCCGCTCGGAGCCCGGTGAGCGTGTCCCGAAATCCGCTCCGAGGACATCGAGACCGCCGCGCCGGGTGGAAGCCGAAGCCGAAGATGCGGCCGGAATGCGCATCGCCAAGCGACTTGCGCGCGCCGGTATCGCCTCGCGCCGCGATGCCGAGGGCATGATCGCCGACGGCCGGGTGAAAGTGAACGGCAAAGTGCTCGACACCCCGGCCGTCACCGTGACCGCCGCCGACCGCATCGAGATCGACGGCGCGCCGCTGCCGGCGATCGAGCGCACGCGACTGTGGCTCTTCCACAAGCCGGCCGGCTTGGTGACGACCAACCGCGATCCCGAGGGCCGGCCGACGGTGTTCGGGCGGCTGCCCAAGGACATGCCGCGCGTTCTGTCCGTGGGCCGCCTCGATATCAACACCGAAGGGCTGTTGCTGCTTACCAATGATGGCGGTCTCGCGCGGACGCTGGAGCTGCCGGCCACCGGCTGGCTGCGCCGCTACCGGGTGCGGGCGCACGGGACGGTCAAGCAGGCCCAGCTCGACGAGCTGCGCCAGGGCATCGCCATCGACGGTGTCTTCTATGGCGCGGTGGAGGCGGCACTGGAGCGCGAACAGGGTTCCAACGTCTGGCTGTCGGTCGGCCTGCGAGAAGGCAAGAACCGCGAGGTCAAACGCATCCTCGGCCATCTCGGCCTGGAGGTGAACCGGCTGATCCGCGTGTCGTTCGGTCCGTTCCAGCTGGCGGACCTGGAAGAGGGGGCGGTGCGCGAGATCAAGGGCCGCACCCTGCGCGATCAGCTCGGCGAGCGGCTGATCGAGGAATCGGGCGCCGATTTCGACGCGCCCGTCACCACGCCGTTCTCCAACAAGGCGGTCGCGACCGACAAGACCGCGGACGCCGCCAATCCGCCCAAGAGCCGAAGCGAGTGGATCAGCTCGTCTGAAGGGGCGACGACGGGAAGCCGCGGCAAGCCGGACCGGCCCGAACGGCCCAACAAGAAGCGCTTCGGCGAGGAAAAGCGCACCAAGGCGCTGGAGCGGCTCGACACCAAGCCGGGCCGTGGCCGGTTCGGTGATCGGCGCGAGGCGGACGACCAGGCCGATCGCCCCTCGGCGCCCAAGCGGCCGGGTCCCGGCCGCCGCCACGCCAATGTCTGGATGGCGCCCGGCGCCCGTCCCGGCGGCGGCGGCAAGCGCCCGCGCCCCCAGGAGCCGGCGGGCGAAGGCCAGGGCCGCTCCGCCGATGCGCCGCGCTCGGCACCGAAGGGCCGTTCCGCCTCGCAGCGACCGGAGCGGCGCGACGACGCCCGCGGACCGAAGGGCGATCGCCCGACGACCCGAGGTCCCCGGCGCCCTCGTTCGCAGGACTGAGGCGGCATGCGGATCGTCGGTGGCGCGCTTCGTGGCCGGACGCTGGCGGGGCCGAAATCCGACCGGATCCGCCCCACTACGGACCGCAATCGCGAGAGCCTGTTCAACATTCTCGCGCACGGCCTCGACTTCGATCTCGACGGCCGGCGCGTGCTCGACCTGTTTTCGGGAACGGGTGCGCTTGGGCTCGAGGCACTGTCGCGGGGGAGCCGCTTCTGCCTGTTCGTCGAGGAAGGCGTCGAGGGGCGGGGGCTGCTGCGCACCAATATCGAAGCGTTCGGGCTGCAGGGCCGCACCAAGATCTTCCGCCGCGACGCGGCCCGTCTCGGCGTCGTCGGCACCATGGAGCCCTTCGACCTGCTCTTCGCCGATCCGCCCTATGGCAAGGGTCTCGGTGACGCCGCGCTGGCGAGCGCCGCCGATGGCGGCTGGCTCAAGCCGGACGCGCTCTGCGTCGTCGAGGAGGCCGCCGACGCGGCGTTTCAGGTTCCGGCCGGCTTCCGCCTCGTCGACGAGCGCCGGATGGGCGACAGCGTCCTGCGCTTCCTTCGCCTGCAATAACGTCACAATCGCGGCCTAACCAAATGGTAAGTGGCGCGATGCCCGAAGGTCGGACTATGTAGGCGATCGCCTGCCAGCCGGCCCGCAGACGTTATCAAGGAGCCCTCTCGACGATGATCAGCCTCGTCCGCCGCGCCCGTCTCTGCCTTCTCGCCACTGCGCTGGCCACCGGCACCTTGGCACCGGCGGCCTGGGCCGAACAACCGGTCCCCAAGGCCCAGGGCGAGGTGGTGTCCTCGTCCGAGGCTCAGGCCCAGAAGAAGGTCGAGGCCAAGCAGTCCCAGATCGACAGCTTCACGCTCGACAACGGGCTTCAGGTGGTCGTCATTCCCGACCACCGGGCGCCGATCGTCACCCACATGATCTGGTACAAGGTCGGTGCAGCCGACGAACAGCCGGGTGTGTCCGGCATCGCCCACTTCCTCGAGCATCTGATGTTCAAGGGCACCGAGAAGCATCCCGAAGGCGAGTTCAGTCAGGCCGTGGCCGATATCGGCGGCCAGGAGAACGCCTTCACCACCCAGGACTATACCGCGTTCTTCCAGCAGGTCGCTGCCGACCAGCTGGAAATGGTCATGGGCTTCGAGGCAGACCGGATGGAGAATCTCGTTCTGTCGGACGAACAGGTCCTGCCCGAGCGCGACGTCATCCTGGAGGAGCGGCGGATGCGCACCGACAACGATCCCGGCGCCCAGCTCTCCGAGTCGGTCCAGGCCACGCTGTTCGAGAACAGCCCTTATGGAATTCCGGTCATCGGCTGGCGCAACGAGATGGAACAGCTGTCGCGCGAGGACGCCATCGAGTTCTATGACAAGTACTATACGCCCAACAATGCCACGCTGATCGTCGCTGGCGACGTCACATCCGACGAGGTGCGCAAGCTGGCAGAGGCGACCTACGGCATGGTGCCGCGCCGCGCCGATCCGGGCCAGCGCGTCCGGCCGCAGGAGCCCGAGCCGCTTACGGCACGCACCGTGACGCTGACCGATGCGCGCGTCACGCAGCCCAGCCTGCAGCGCGCTTATCTCGTCCCTTCGGATGGCAATGCCGAGAGCGGCGAGGCCGAAGCGCTCGACGTGCTGGCCGATATCCTGGGCGGCGGCACCACCAGCCGCTTCTATCGCTCGCTGATCGTGGATCAGGCGATCGCGGCGGGTGCCGGCACCTACTATGCCGGAACGGCGCTGGATGACGGCCAGTTCATCATCTACGGCACCCCTCGGGGCGATGCGACCCTCGACCAGATCGAGGCCGCACTCGACGCCGAAATCGCCAAGGTCGTCAAGGACGGCATCACCGAGGACGAGCTGGAACGCGCCAAGAACCACGTGCGCAAGGGCGTGATCTACGAGCGCGACAACCAGGCGGCCATGGCTCGGCGCTATGGCGCTGCCCTGTCCACCGGTCGCAGCATCGAAGATGTGGAGACGTGGCCGGACCGGATCGAGGCGGTGACCGTCGACCAGGTCAACGCCGTCGCCCGCAAATATCTGAAGCCCGAGCGCTCGGTGACCGGGTACCTGAAGCCCGAGCCCGGCGCCGGACGGCCGGCGGCCGAAGGTCCGGCCGCGGCGCCGGTGATTGGTCCCGACAGCCCGTCCTGACGGATATGACCGTCTGCTTTTCCGCCTTGCTTCTCAACCCTGGCAATGAGCCGAGACGCCTGACCCGGCCTTTCCACTCATCGAGAGACCGCATGACCCTGATCCCGCGATCGTTCGCCCATCCCATCGCTGCCCTGTTTCTGACGCTCGGCGCGAGTCTTCTCTCGCTCGGGCCGGCCGAGGCCGTCGACATTCAGGAGGTCACCAGTCCGGGCGGCATCAAGGCCTATCTCGTGGAGGACTACACCAATCCCCTGATTGCGGTGAAATTCGCCTTCAAGGGCGCCGGCTCCACCCTCGACGCGGACGGCAAGGCGGGAACCGGCAACCTCCTGTCGGGACTTCTCGACGAGGGCGCAGGCGACATCAAGAGCCAGGAGTTCCAGTCGAAGCTCGACGAACTCGGCATCAATTTGAGCTTTGACGCCACGTCCGACGCCTTCATGGGCAATTTCCAGACCCTCGTCGAAAACGAGGACGAGGCCTTCGACCTGCTGACGCTGGCGCTCAACCAACCCCGTTTCGACGAGGAGCCGGTCGCGCGGATCCGGGGGCAGATTGCCACCGGCATCATCGCCGACGAGAACGATCCTCACGAAAAGGCCGGGCGGGCCTTCCGCGAGGCGGTGTTTCCGGGCCACCCCTATTCGCGGCCGTCGGAGGGCACCGTCCAATCGCTGAACGCCGTGACCGTCGATGACCTGCGCGCCTATCGGCAAAAGGGCTTTGCCAAGGACAACCTCTATATCGGAGTGGTCGGCGCGATCGACAGCGAGACGCTCGGCCGGAAGCTCGATCAGGTCTTCGGTCCGCTGGCCGACAAGGCCGATCTCCCGGCCGTCAAGGACGTCGATCCCGTCATGGGCAAGACGATCAATGTCGAGCTCGACGTGCCGCAGACGAGCCTGCAATTCGCTCTGCCGGGCGTCATGCGCGACGATCCCGACTTCTTCGCCGCCTATCTGATGAACCAGATCTTCGGTGGCGGAACCTTCACCTCGCATCTCTATCAGGAGGTTCGCGAGAAGCGCGGTCTGGCCTACGGCATCTCCTCGTTCCTGGCCGCCTTCGATCATTCCGCCATGATCGGCATCTCCACGGCGACCCGCGCCGACGCCGCCGCCGAAAGCGAAAAGATCATTCGCGACGAGATCAAGAAGATGGCCGATCAGGGGCCGACGCAGGAGGAGCTGGACAAGGCCAAAGCCTACGTCAAAGGCGCCTATGCCGTGAACAATCTCGACTCCTCCCTGTCGATCGCCTCCACCCTGGTGGGCATCCAGCTCGACGGTCTCGGCATCGACTATATCGACCGGCGTGGCGGCCTGATCGACGCGGTGACGCTCGACGACGTCAAGCGGATGGCCAAGCAGCTGTTCTCGGCCGATCCCACCGTCGTGACCGTAGGGCCGGCCGGAAGCTGACAAACTGGCTGGTATGAGTGCTGATCCAATCGCCTTGGCCCTTGGCGGCGGCGGGGCCCGCGGCCTGGCCCACATCCATGTCCTGGAGGCGCTGGACGATCTCGGGGTAAAGCCGACGGCGATCGCCGGCTCCTCGATCGGCGCCATCATCGGCGCAGCCTATGCTGCGGGCATGAGCGGGGCCGAGATCCGAGATTATGCGCTCGCCAACCTTACCAGCGGCCAGATCGCCAGCAGGCTGTGGCGCACGCGTCCGCCGAATTTTTCCGAATTCTTCGCCGATGGCGGCTTCCGCCTGGGCCAGCTCAACGCCAAGCGCGTGCTCACGGCCTTTCTGCCAGGCCGGGTCCCTGCTTCCTTCGAGGATCTGACGATCCCCCTGATCGTGGTCGCGACCGATTTCTATGCCGGCCGGGAATGCGCCATCGATACGGGCGACCTGATGGTGGCGCTTGCGGCTTCGGCGGGGATACCCGCGCTGTTCCGGCCAGTGTCGCGCGAGGGCGCGATCCTGATCGACGGCGGCATCACCAATCCGCTGCCCTTCGATCTTCTGCAGGACAAGGCCGATTTCGTCGTCGCAGTGGACGTCACGGGCGGTCCGGAGGGCGACCCCGGTCAGATCCCGACGCCGCTCGACGCCATGTTCGGCGCCTCGCAATTGATGATGCAGTCGATCATCGAGACCAAGCTGAAGATTCGGCCCCCCGATCTGCTGGTGCGTCCGGCCGTCTCGGGCTTCGGGGTGCTGGATTTCTTCAAGGCGCCGACCATTCTCGCCGCAACCCAGTCAGCCCGCGAGGAGGTCAAGCGCGCCGTTGCGGCGCGGCTGGAGACGATCGACGGCGCCTGAGCCCGGTTTCCGTTCCAGGGGCCGACCATGCAATAAGGCCCGGCAGGCTGACAGCCGACCGGGCCTTCTTGCAATTCCTTCGAGCGAAAGGCCCGGCCGGCGCGACCGGGCCCCGTCGCGATCGGGACTCAGCCCGCCTGCAGCGGCGAGATCGCGATCTCGACGCGGCGGTTCTGGGCGCGGCCGGCCTCGGACCCGTTGTCGGCGATCGGCTGGCTCTCGCCGAAGCCCTGGACGTTGAAGCGCTGCGGGTTCAGGCCCTGGCCGGTCAGGTACTGCGCGACCGACGAGGCGCGGCGCTGCGACAGGGCGAAATTGTAGGCGTCGGAACCCTGGCTGTCGGTGTGGCCGGCGACGTCGACGATGGTCTTGTCGAACTTGCGCAGCACGATCGCCACCGAATTCAGCGTCGGATAGAATTCCGGCCGGATGCTGTCGCCGTCGGTCGGGAAGGTGATGTTGGACGGCATGTTGAGGATGATGCGGTCGCCGACGCGCGTGACCGAGACGCCGGTGCCCTGGAGCTGGCGGCGCAGCTCGGCCTCCTGGTTGTCCATGTAGGCGCCGATGCCGGCGCCGCCGATGGCGCCGATGCCGGCGCCGACCAGCGCGGCCTTGCCCGCGTCCTGACCCGTCGCCCGGCCGACGAGATAGCCGCCCAGCGCGCCGACGCCGGCGCCGATGCCGGCGCCGCCCGCCGTGTTGGAGAGCTTCTGCTCGCCGGTATAGGGATCGGTGGTGCAGCCCGCTAACGCAGCGGACAGCGCAAGAGCAAGCGCGATCTTCTTCATGCTTTCAATCCAGCCCTTTGGTCGTCGGCCCTTCAGCTTGGCCGTTAGTTGATTCGTATGAGCGGATAAAGGCCACAATTGGCCGGATTGAGGCGATTTCCGGTCCCGGTCGCCTGCCGCGGGTCCACCCTGCCTTCCGCTCGCCGGGCCGAAGAGTCGCCGTCCAATTTCATGTTGCATTGCACCATGATTGCACCATGATGCGGTCGACTTCGCGCAAGTCTCGCCTGCCGGCGCCGCCACATCCTTGCAAAGGTTGATCTTTTGGAAAATTCACCGCCCGACCGCTATGTCTCGTTCAAGGGCATCGATTGCGACGCCAATGCTCGCGCCGTGATCGAGCGCGTGCTGATGCACATCGAGGACCCGGAAAAATCGAACGCCTATTGGGAGCAGTTCAAGGCGAAACTCGAAAAGGCGCAGGATGCGGCGAACCGTCAGGCCGACGAGCTCTGCCTCCTCTGCGCCGCCGTTTCCACCATGACCGAACTGTTCGAGGAGCACGAGGACGAAGAGGGCCTGGCGATCCTGCACAAGCTCGAAGTGGAGTGCTGCTGACGGCGAAAAGCAGGATGCGCCCAGCGCAGCCGCGTGTGGCTGAGCGGCCAGATCGAGTGGTGGATAGACGTGCCGGAACCGACCAGGAAAATGTGCCAACTGTCACGCTGAACCGAGAGCGAATGTGAGGCGGCCTCGGTCGCTCGCGGCCGTGGCGGGTTACCCCGGCGCCAGTCCCTCGATGAAGCCCTCGATCCATCCGCCGACGAAGTCGGGGCAATCCCAGTGCGGCACATGGCTGCCCATTGGCACCAGCCCCAGTGCCGCTCCGTCGATTCGGCCCGCGAGCGCGACCGTTTCCTCGCGCGGAACCAGATGATCGGCGTCTCCACCGATAACGAGGGCCGGGCAGCGGATGTCGTCGGTCCGCTCGCCGGGGTAGTTGCCGGCAGAAGTATCGCGCCACATTGCGACCAACCACTCGAAGAAAGCGTCGAAGTCGGCGTTGGGATTCAGCCGCTCGTAAGCCGCGACCATCTCGGGAAAGCGGGCTCGCCAAAGCGCGGCTGTCAGTGGTTGGTAGATTTCGCGCATGATTTCTTCGCCCGGCGCGTCGCCATGGGCAGCGATGGTGATGAGCCCGGCCAACTCGATTCTGTCGCGGGCGGCGACATGGATCCCGGTGATGCCGCCGTCGCTGTGCCCGACGATGATCGGACGTTTCGGTTCGAGCGCTGCGATCACCGCTTCGGTATCAGAGGCGAGACGCGGATAGCTTAACGGCTGCTGCGTACGTGTCGATGCGCCGTGGCCCCGGCTGTCGAGCAGGATGCAGCGATAGTGGGAAAACCGTTCGATCAGCGGGTCCCAGTCGTCGAGGCTGCCTGCCCCGCCATGCAGGAACAGCACGGGACGACCCCAAGGATCTCCGCATTGCTGAACGTACAGACGCACGCCGTCGATGGCGATCGTCGTTCCCCCACGGTGCATCGGAAACCTCCTGTCGCGTGGATATCGGCGGCTGGCAATCGTTTCTCGCATTGGACAACGATTCAGCCCTAGAGAGGAGTGCCTCTCAGCCGAGGAGATTCGACACTCAGCGGTCTTCATTCGGCCGACCGCCGATGTCTTTGCGCTGGGCGAATAGCGTCCGGCGCCCTTGCGGGCGCCGAATCGGCGATGACGAATGCCAGTCGCCTCAGGCCGCCTTGCGGCCCTTGAGCAGCCCGCGATTGACCAGCAGCTCGGCGATCTGGACGGTGTTGAGCGCCGCGCCCTTGCGCAGATTGTCCGAGACGACCCACATGGACAGGCCGTTGTCGATCGTCTGGTCCTCGCGGATGCGGCTGATATAGGTCGCGTCCTCGCCGGCCGCCTCGTAGGGCGTGACGTAGCCGCCGTTCTCGCGCTTGTCGACGACCAGACAGCCTGGCGCCTCGCGCAGGATCTCGCGCGCCTCGTCGGCCGTGATCGGCTTTTCGAACTCGATGTTGACGGCCTCGCCGTGGCTGATGAAGACCGGCACGCGCACGGCGGTGCAGGTGACCTTGATCTTCGGATCGAGGATCTTCTTGGTCTCGGCCATCACCTTCCACTCCTCCTTGGTCGAGCCGTCTTCCATGAAGACGTCGATATGGGGGATGACGTTGAAGGCGATACGCTTGGTGAACTTCTTGGCCTCGATCGGATCGGCGACGAAGACCGCGCGGCTCTGCTCGAAGAGCTCGTCCATGGCTTCCTTGCCGGCACCGGACACCGACTGATAGGTCGAGACCACGACGCGCTTGATCGTCGCCGCCTCGTGCAGCGGCTTCAGCGCCACCACGAGCTGCGCCGTGGAGCAGTTCGGGTTGGCGATGATGTTCTTCTTGGTGAAGCCCACGACGGCGTCGGCGTTCACCTCCGGCACGATCAGCGGCACGTCCTGGTCGTAGCGCCAGGCCGACGAATTGTCGATGACGACGCAGCCCTGCGCGCCGATCTTCGGGGCCCACTCCTTGGAGACCGAGCCGCCGGCCGACATGACGCAGATGTCGGTATCGGAAAAGTCGTAGCTCTCGAGCGCCTTCACCTTCAGCGTCTTGTCGCCGAAAGAGACCTCCTTGCCCTGGCTGCGGCGCGACGCGAGCGCCACCACCTCGTCGGCCGGAAAGCCGCGCTCCTCCAGGATGGAGAGCATTTCACGGCCGACATTGCCGGTCGCCCCGGCAACAGCGATCTTGTAACCCATTTGGAAACCCCGTCCTCAGCTCCCCGACTGGACCTTGACACACGCTCGTCGTCCCACCCCGGGGGAGACAAGCGGGGTGGACGCGGGTCAGGTCGTCGTTTTCGTCGAGAAGCGCGTGAACATGCGCCGTTCTATGCGGCGGGGACACGAAAAAGTCAAACGGCGCGTTCCGGAAAAGGAGCGCTGCAAAATGCCGCGTGCCGGTCCTGCGGCCTGTCAGGAGGACGGTGTACCGAAGGCGGAACCGTCGAAAATGGCGGACGTCCGGCTTGGACACCCGCCACTCATAGCCCGCCCGGACGCAGCTCGCCTATTCGCGCGCCGTGTGCGAATGCGATTCCTGCTTGAACCAGGCGCGGTGCTTGTGCTCGTCGGTGAGCGCCTTCTTGAAGACGTCGATCGCCGCGGCGTCTGCCACGGTGTTCGTCGAGGCATTCTCGTAGGCCGCGACGGTGTCGTCCTCGTTGGTCGCCATGGCCTTCATGATGTTCTGCTCGCCCATCATGGAGGCGAGCGCCACCTTGCCGGTCGTCAGATACTGCTTCAGGTCGCCCTCGGTGGGCGGCTCGACGCCGAGACGCTGCGCCAGCGCGGTCAGTTCCACGACGTGGCGCATATGGTCGCTTTTGAACTCGCTCACCTGATCCTTGTAGATGGCGCTGTCCAGGCGTTCGATCGTCGACTCGTAGGCGGCGATCGCATCATGCTCCAGGGTGAGCAGGTTCTGCACCAGCTCGCCGAAGTCCGACTCCGTCCCGATTTTCGTCGCCATGATCCTGTCCCTTTCCTTCCATTCTTCGGGGTTTGCTTCGCTAAGCTGATGAACCCCGCGCATGCGTCCCGGTTCCGCCTCGGCCGGTGCAAGCGATTAGCCGGGAACGGGACGCCGGCTCGACCGGTCGGGGGCCGCATCGCGGACCGATCGACGGTCGCATCAGGCGATGCGCGGCGCTGCCGATCGCTCGAATTGTCGGCATCCCGCTAGCGCTCTTTTCACCAGCTTGTCACGGCATGGGCCGATCGTTCGAATTGTCGGCATTGCGGCAGACGCGAGTTAGGTGCCTTCCGCCTATCCTTCGGCTACGGTCAGGAGGTGTCTGTATGGCAGTCGAGAACGTGGTTGGTGAATCGCGTTTGGCGGAACTGCTCGGCGCGGTGCAACGGCGCAGAGACGACGAGCAATCGCAGGATCAGCGTGATGCGGCCCATTCGCGGGCCCATGCCGAGGCGGAGCGTATTCGCCGGGCCATAGGGGAGGACAACCCGCACGGCGGGGCTCCGCCGGCTCCGGCGGGCACGATCCTGCCGCCCGGAAAGGCGCGCCCCGAGGGCCGGGACCCACAGCAGCGCTTCGACTCCCTGTTCCTGGCGGACTTGCCGCTGCCGGAGCCGGGCGACCGGTTCATGGTCGGCAGGGGTATGGCGATGAGCGCCTACCGTACGATCCTCGATGACGCGTCGGAGCATCGTCGGGTCTCGGTGGAGATCCTGCCGCCGCTGCAGCCGGGCCTCGACGATCTACCCTCCTATCGCCAGGAGGACCCCGAGGATGCGGTCGACGAGAATGCGGTGGAGGCGGATTTCGAGCTGGAGGCGGATTTCGACCCAACATTACTCTTCAACACCGATGCGAGCTTCGAGGACGATGCCGCGTTCGATCCGTCGTCTCTGCTGGATGCAGAGGCCGACGAGGCCGAAGACGAGAACGCGTTCGATCCGCAATCGCTGTTCGAAGGCGATGCCAGCTTCGACACCGAACCCGACTTCGATCCCGCCTCGCTGCTGGCCGATGCCGCCGGAGAGGAGGATAGTGACGAGGAAGAGGAGTTTGATCCTTCCTCCCTGCTCGACGGTGACGTGAGCTTCGAGAGCGACACCGATTTCGATCCCTCGTTGCTGCTCGATGGCGGCTTGGCCGAGGAGATGTCCGAGGCGACGGAGGAGGACGAAGCGGATTTCGATCCATCCTCGCTGTTCGAAGCGGCGGCGAGCTCCGACGATGATGGCGAGTTCGATCCGGCTTCGCTCCTGGCGGAGGTCTCGGAAGACGACGAGGCCGCCGACTTCGATCCCGCGTTGCTGCTGGCCGATGCCGCTGACGACGTCGAGGCCGACGAGGAGGCGGAGGACGTCGACCTCTCATCGGTGCTCGACGGGGACGTGAGCTTCGACGACGATACCGCGTTCGACCCGTCGTCTCTGCTGGACGCCGGCTCCGACGGGGCTGAGGAAGCCGAAGAGGACGCAGACTTCGACCCGGCTTCGCTCCTGGCCGCGGCGGCGGATGATGATGAGGCGGACGATTTCGACCCGGCAGCGCTGCTCGCACAGTTCGCGTCCGAGGACGACAACGAAGACAAATAATCCCGGAGCCGGCGTGGCCGGCTCGTCAGGAACGATGCTTCAGACGCCCGTCGCCTAAAAGCGGCGGGCGTAGGCTTTGGCGACGGCGTCACCCATTTCGGCGGTCGAGACGGCCGGTCCGCCGGCCGCGATGTCCGCGGTGCGCAGGCCGCTTTCGAGAACCTCGGCGATCGCCGCCTCGAGCCGGTCGGCCTCCTCGACCATCGCGAAGGAATAGCGCAGGCACATGGCCAGCGAGGCGATCATCGCGATCGGGTTGGCGACGCCGCGGCCGGCGATGTCGGGCGCCGAGCCGTGCACGGGCTCATAGAGCGCCTTGCGGGTCTTCGTCGTCGGGTCCACCGCGCCGAGCGAGGCCGACGGCAGCATGCCGAGGGAGCCGGTCAGCATCGCCGCAATGTCGGAGAGGATGTCGCCGAAAAGATTGTCGGTCAGGATGACGTCGAACTGTTTGGGCCGGCGCACGATCTGCATGCCGCCGGCATCGGCCAGCATGTGGTCGAGCGCGACGTCGGCGTATTCGTCGCGGTGGATGCGGCTCACCACCTCGTTCCACAGGACGCCGGTCAACATGACGTTGCGCTTTTCCATCGAGGTGACGGTCTGGCGCCGCGTCCTGGCGAGATCGAAGGCGACGCGGGCGATGCGCTCGATTTCATAGGTCTCGTAGACCTGGGTGTCGATGCCGCGCTTCTGTCCGTTGCCGAGATCGACGATCTCCTTCGGCTCGCCGAAATAGACGCCGCCGGTCAGTTCGCGCACGATCAGGATATCGAGGCCGTCGACCAGCTCGCGCTTCAGCGACGAGGATTCGGCCAGCGCCGGATAGCAGATGGCGGGGCGCAGATTGGCGAACAGGCCGAGATCCTTGCGCAGGCGCAACAAGCCGGCTTCCGGACGCATCTCATAGGGCACGTCGGCCCATTTCGGTCCGCCGACGGCCGCCATCAGAACGGCATCCGCCTTGAGCGCCAGCGCCATGTCGGCCTCGGAGATCGCCTGTCCATGGGCATCGTAGGCGGCCCCGCCGACCAGGCCCCGCTCGATCTCGAGCCCGGCGCCGCGCTCGTTCAGGAGCGGGATCAGCTTTTCGACCTCGGCCATCACCTCCGGGCCGATGCCGTCACCGGGAAGAAGCAGAAGCGTGCGGGTCATGGCGATCTCTCCATTGCGGTCGCCTGCTTGCTAGCGCCGCCACGCCGAGGCTGCAAGAGCGCAGCGCCCGCTAGACCGCTTGAATCGGCCCCTGGCCGACGACCGGCCCGGTCGGCGCGCCGGTGGGCGAACCGCCGGGCGGCTCGATCGAGATCGCCAGCGCAGCCGCCGCGTTGGAAGGTGCCGACGCGATCGCCTGCGGCAGAGCGATGCGAAGCGGCGCGTCGGGTGCCAGAACGCCCATGGAGACCGGCTCGCCGCCCTCGGGAATGAACCAGAGCTCCAGCGCCTGGCCCGAGGCAAAAGGAGCATTCACCGGCACGAGCGTCGCGGTTCCGGCGCCGCGATCGATCACCGCCGTATAGAGCGCGGTGCCGTTGTCGGATTCGATCTCGGCCGTCTGCAGGATCGTCGGAGCGGCCGGTTCGGGCATCTGCAGGAAGACGACCGCCAGCAGAACGAGGCTCGCCAGCGCGACGCCGAGCGATCCGAAGCTCAGCCATTTCCAGAATCTCGCGCCGCTGGAGCGGATGACGACGGGAGCCGGAGCGAGCTGCGGGCGCGGGGCGGGGAGTTGCTCCGCGATCGCAGCCCACGTGCCTTCCGGCGGCGCGACAGGAGGCACGGCGTCGCCCAGGCGGCCGAACCGGTCTTCCCAGGCGAGGATCTCGGCCGCGAGGACAGGATCCCCGTCGCGCCGCTGCTCGACGCGCCGCCGCTCGGGCGCGCTCAGCAGGCCGAGAACATATTCGGCCGCGAGCGTGCTGTCGTCGGGCGTATCGGTAGGGGTACCACTCATGACTCGAGACACCCTTTGAGCTTGATCAGGGCCCGGCGGATGACGCTCTTTATCGTACCGAGCGGCATCGCGGCCCGGTTCGCCAGCTCCTGATAGGTGAGCCCGCCGAAATAGGCTGCACCGATCGAGATCCGGGCTCGCTGATCGAGGCTTTTGAGACAGTCGTGGAGACGCTCGGTCTCCTGGGCGTGCTGGAGCCCGGCGAGCGGATCGGGCGAATCGTCACCGATCTGGTCGGCGTCCTCGATCGGCCGGCCATGGCCCCTTGCACCGAGCGAACGCAGCCGGTCGATGGCGCGGTTGCGGGCGATGGTCGCAAGCCATGTGATGGGGCTGGCCCGTGACGGATCGAAGCTGCCGGCCTTGTTCCAGATCGTCAGATAGACCTCCTGCAGGACGTCCTCCGCCTCTTCGCGATCAGGCAGCACGCGCACGCAGATGCCGAAGAGCTTTGCCGATGTGCGCTCGTAGAGCGCGCGCAAAGCTGCGCGATCCCCGTTGGCGATCTTTCGAAGCAGGCTGACCAGTTCCGCGCGGGATGAACTCTGAGACACAAGCGGGTTTCCGAAGCATTGGCGCATGGAGGAAAGCCGTTCGGTCAAGAATCGTTTCAGAAAAAGTCGTCGATATTTTTTTGGAAGAGCGCTGCATCCGACGGGGAAAAGCCTCCGTATCTGCTGCCGACCCCTCCCAACGGAGGCTCAAACGGAAGGAGACCCATCATGCCGAAGATGTCGAAGACGATCATGACGTTCGCCGCCGCATGCAGCCTGTCCATCGGCGCCCTGGCCGCCACCGGCAGCGCGTCCGCGCAGGATTCCATGATGGTCGGCGGCGCGCCGATGTACGCCAACAAGACGATCGCCGAAAACGCGCCGAATGCCGACAACCTGACGACGCTGGTCGCCACGGTCAAAGCCGCCGGCCTGGTCGATACCCTGAACGGCGAAGGTCCTTTCACCGTCTTTGCGCCGACCAATAGCGCCTTCGACAAGTTGCCGGCCGGCACCGTCGACAAGGTGATGATGCCCGAGAACAAGGAGATGCTGACCGGCATCCTGACCTACCACGTCGTTCCCGGCACCTATACGGCCAAGAAGCTGATGGATGAGGTGAAGATGAACGGCGAGATGCACCTCACTACTGTCGAGGGATCGCCCATCACGGTCAAGATGGATGGCGACAAGCTCGTAGTCATCGACGAATCCGGCGGCGGCGCCGTCATCCAGACGCCCGACGTGATGCAGAAGAACGGCGTCGTGCACGTCATCGACAGCGTCCTGATGCCCAAGATGGGCTGACCCGGCCGGCCGCGCGGGTGCCCGACGGCAATCGGATCGGGGACCCGGCGGACGACAAGATGGGCCACCATGAACCGCCCGCCCTCTCATGGTCGGCTCCGATCGGCCGGCGAGCCCTTCGGACCCGCCGCTCTCCCTTCGAGCGGCGGGCCTCGCACATCGGCAGGTACGGCCCGCCGCTGCCGTCAATCGGGCGTTAAGCCGATTCCCGTAGCCTTTCCGGACGATTGGAGGAAAGGCGATGGCGATCGGCGGCGTTGGGCCCGGGCTGAACACCTTTCAGATGCTGGCGGCCCTCAAGGAGGGCAAGGCGGTCGACATCATGCGCGACGGCCGCGCGATCGCTCGTGCCCGCCCCGATCAGGAAACGCTGAAAGCGCGCAAGGCCAGAGGCGCATCCATCGTCGAAATCGATCCGCTCGACGAAGAGCCCGCCGTCGAAGCGCCGAAGCCGGTGACGAGGCGTGAGCCGCGACCCGGGCGGGGGTTCGGCCGTCTGCGTTTCGACGCCCTGTTCTACGCTGACTTCCCCATGCTCGATCATGGCCTGCCGACCAAGCTTGACGAGCGCGAGGCCGAATATGCCTATCGCGCCGCCCTGAAGGACATGGGAAAGCTTTAGCGGCCGGAAACCCGGTTCCAATCGTCCCCGCCGCCGGCCGACGATCCGCTTTACGCGCGGTTGCCGGACGCTAGGTGGCGGGGTGTTGCGAGGTCTCGACGTCGGTCCACCGGATCGATCGGGTCGGCATACTCGCCGGCGGAGAAATCGGTCCGATGCGCGTACCCTCCATCCGACGTTCGCCCGAGGGCGAGCCGATCGAACCATCCTCCGAACTCCGCCGTTCTCGCGAACCAGAGAGGCCCGATCGCGATCCGCGCGCGGCTTCTTATCTGAAGTCGATCTGGATCGCCTATGCGCTGCACCTTTTGGGAGGTGGAGGCTATCTGGGGCTTCACCGCTTCTATCTGGGCTACCATCGCTCGGCCAAGTTGCAGCTCGGGCTGAGTGCTGCGACTTTCGTCCTGGCCTTTGCGTCCGTCCCGACCGGCCTTCGCTCGCTGCTGATCGTCCCTGCCGTGACCTGGTACGTGCTCGACCTGTTTCTGATTCCAGGGTTGCTGAGGGAGCGAAACGCGGCCATTCGGCAATCCTTGGAAACCGCCGATCGATGACCTTCGCTCGAATCTCCGGCCTCAATCACATCACGCTCGCCGTCAGCGATCTCGAACGTGCGGTCGCCTTCTATCGCGACGTCCTGGGCTGCGCGTTGCGCGCGCGATGGGAGGAGGGCGCCTATCTGGAGGCCGGGCCGCTGTGGCTGTGCCTATCGGTCGACGAGGCGGCGCGCCGCGAGCCGCATCCCGACTATACCCACATTGCCTTCACGGTGGAACCGGATGCATTCGAGGCGTTGGGCGAGCGCATTTGCCGGAGGGCCGAACTCTGGAAGGACAACCGCAGCGAGGGCGATTCCCTCTATTTCCTCGACCCGGACGGGCATAAGCTGGAGTTGCATGTGGGCTCGCTCGCTTCGCGGCTCGCCCACTACCGCGCTCATCCCCGGCCAGGGCGCGAGATCTTCAACGACGATCGAGCCCATCCGATGATTCAGGCGCCTCAAGCCGCAAGTCCGATCCACGAGTGGCGCCGCGACGGCCATCTGATCAGCACCGACCGCCGGCGTCTCGACATCGACATGATCTGGCGGTTTCTGTCGCAGGAGGCCTATTGGTCGCCCGGCATCGAGCGCGCCCTGGTGGAATGCGCCATTGCCGGATCCATGGTGCTGGGCCTCTACGAGGAGGAAAGCGGCCGGCAGGTCGGCTTCGCCCGGATCCTCTCCGATGGCGCCCGCCTCGCCTATTTGTCGGATGTCTTCGTCCTGGCGAGCCATCGTGGCCGGGGCATCGGGACGTGGCTGATCGAAACGGCGCTCGACCATCCCCAACTTCGCGCCGTCGGTCGCTGGATGCTGGCCACCGGCGACGCGCATGAGCTCTATGCCAGATTCGGCTTCAAGCCGTTGCAGGATACTGCTAAATATATGGAAAGACTTATCAACCGCTGAGAATGGGCGGCCAGGCAGTACGATGACCGAGGAAGAGTTGCTGATCGTCCGGCGCGCCTTCGCACGCCAGATGCTGGGCCTGGCCGGGGCAACCGATAATCGACGGCTGGAGGAGGCGTTTGCCGCCGTGCGGCGCGAGCGTTTTCTGGGCTCCGATCCCTGGCAGATCTCCGACATCGCGGCGGGAGGCGCACGGCCATTGCCCGCCAACGATCCCGTCTACGTCTATCAGGACGTGCTCTTCGCGCTGTCGCCGTCGCGCGGTGTCAACAACGGCGGGCCGTCGCTGCATGCACGCCTGCTCCACGCCCTGGCGCCCGAGCCGGGCCAGACCGTGATCCACCTGGGCGCCGGCACCGGCTATTACAGCGCCATTCTGGCGCATCTCGTCGGGCCGCGAGGCCGCGTCGTCGCGGTCGAGATCGATCCGGTGTTCGGACACATCGCCAAGGCGGCGCTCGCCGACCTCGCGAATGTCGAAGTGATCGTCGGCGATGCAGCGCGGTGGCCCGAGGTCGAAGCCACGCGCATCTATGTCAATTTCGCCGTATCGGCGCCGCCGCCGGCCTGGATCGAAAACCTCGCGCCTGGCGGCCGCCTGGTCCTGCCGCTCGGCGTTCCAGGTGAGCCGATGCGGCCGGCCGGCCCGCGCTTTTCCCGCCACGGCGGCGCCTTCCTCATCGAACGGGCAAACGAAGGCTTTCGCGCCGCGCACATCTGCCCGGCCTATTTCATTCATGCCGAGGGGCCGGCGGGAAGGGATTCGGAGGAGGCGGTCGAGCGCCTGCGCAACGCCTTCCGCGCCAGGACGGTGGAGTTCGTCCAGAGCCTGGTCTGGAAGCAGCGGGCCGATCCGAACCGCTGCTGGCTGTGGTCGCCGGACTGGAGCCTCTCCTACGATCCGGTCTCCTGACCGGGCGCCGGGTCAGGCGAAGCGGCCGGACGCCTCGATCACCTCGGTCTTGTAGCCGTCCGGATCGGTGATGAAGAAGAAGCGCGCCATCGGCTGGCCGCGATGGCGCATCTCCTTGATATCGCCGGGTGCGAGGCCGGCCTGCATCATGCGGGCGTGCTCGGCGGCGAGGTCTGCGACGGTGACGGCGAGATGGCCGTAGCCGTCGCCGAGGCTGTAGGGCTCGCTCCGCCCCTGGTTGACGGTCAGCTCCAACTCGAACCCGCTCTCCTCGTTCTTCAGATAGATCAGCGCGAAGTCGTCGAAATCGAAGCGGCCGGCGACCTCCAGCCCGAAGGCACTTGCGTAGAACTGGACCGAGCGCGCTTCATCGAGCACCCGAATCATCGAATGGACCATCTTCGCCATGATTTTTCCTTTCTCCTGGAGTGTGTGAGCAGCGCTCAGGACGGACCGATGGGATCGGCTCCGCCCCGCCCCGTTCGTCAACGGGCTTTTAACCTTGATGTCGCATGAATGCGCCAGCTCCATCCGCGTCTGCTGTCGATGGTGCGGGCGTACCGCGGCCGTCGTCCGCTTGCATTCCGGAGCTTTCGTCCGTGTCCGATTTCCTCAGCGAAGCCGCCGCTCGCAACCTCGCGCTCAGCGTCGGCGTGGCGCTCGTGATCTTCGCCGTCCGCATGGCGGCCGAATGGCTGGCCGGGCGCAGCGCCGATCCTATTCTCAAGCGGCGGCGCAACTTCCTGATCCGCGCCATCACCAATGGCCTGCTCGCCGTCTGTCTGCCAGGGCTCCGAATCCAAATTACTGAATGGATGATGTGAGGAGTTCGGCGAGGTAGTCTGTCGACCATCCTGCGAGTTTACGGCGGGTTTTCAGGGAGTTCTTGTCGGTTGCGCTGCGGATGAGGTTGAGGGCGAAGTGGCGGACGACGGCCATATTCTTGGCGCCGTGGCCCTTTCTGAGGCGGGATTGATCGTCGGCGAAGGTGACGTCGAGCACCCAGTGAAGCCGGTTCTCGATGGCCCAATGGCCGCGCACGGCCTCGGCCGCCTTGGGGGCGGAGAGGGCGGCGGAGGAGATGAAGTAGCGGGTGTCGAAGCGACTGCGGTCGGCCAGTTGGGTGCGGCTCTGCACCTTGACGATGCAGGCCGCGTCGGGCAAGCGCAGTTCGCCGGGAAAGCGGCGCTGGCCGGCGAGCCAGTCGACCTCGCGGAGCACGTGGACGGTCCGCTCCTCGATGCGGCCATGGCCCTTGTCGCACTGGATGTCGGTGTCGATCGTGCCGGAGGAGGCGTCGTCGAAGCAGGCTTCGACCTCGGCCCGAAGCGTCGGCTGGTTGGCCTTCACGGCCAAGAGGTAATCGGCGCCCTCGGCGCGGATGGCACTGGCGATGGTGGCGTTGGTGGCGATGGCGTCGATGGAGACGAGCGCCCCCTCGAGCCCGCCCTCGGCCCCAAGCCGCTCCAGGAGCACCGGGATTGCCGCGAGTTCGCTGGCCTTGTCCGGCACCGCCTCCTGGCCGAGAACGAGCCGGCCAGTGGTGGCGAAGGCCGAGACCAGGTGGATCGGGGCCTGGCCCTTGCCCCTGTCGTGGCTGCGGCGGGAGGTCTTGCCGTCGATGGCCACGAGGTCGGCCCGCTCCGGCCAGGTGGCGCGCACCCAGTCGGTGAAGGCCTGGGAGAACAGCGCCGGACTGATCCGGTTCATCAGGATGGTCAGCCAGCGATCGCCCGGCACGCCATGCTCGTAGGGCAGGAAGCGGCGCAGGAACGACAGATGCGCCTTTCCCCAGGCGGCGATGTTCTCGTAGTCGTCGCAGTCGGCCATCGACCCGCAGACGACGAGGAGCAGGATCTCCGGCAATGGATGATAGATCCGCCTGACATCGCGCGGATCCTCGATCTCGCTGAAATGCTCCAGCAGAACAGCCAGACGCGACTTGCGCCCCAGGGCATCGGCAGTAGGCGACATGGCGGCGGCTCCTCGAATCAACCGACGCCATGGAATCAGTCTCTGCGCAACCCGTCACCCGCTGTCATTTGAGTTCGGAGCCCTGGTCTGTCTGCTCAGCCTCTGGATGAACCAGATCCAGAGCGTTATGCTGTCGCTGACGGCGGTGATGGTCGCGCTCGTGGTGGCCACCAAGGAGCTGATCATGTGCGTGGCGGGGGCGGCGCTCAGGATCGGCGGGCATCTCTTCAAGGTCGGCGACCGCATCGAGGTGGAAGGGCTGCGCGGCGAGGTCATCGATCACGGCCTGTTCTCCACCACGGTGATGGAAGTTCCGCCGACCAACCTCGGGCACCGGGGCACGGGCCGCATGCTGATGCTGCCCAACAGCCTGTTTCTCACCGGCTCCGTGCGCGTCGAGGCGCAACCGCGCCAGTTCGCGCCGCACCGCTTCACCGTCACGCTGGAAGAGCCCTTTCCCGCGGCCGAAGCGATGCGGCGGATGCAGGCGGCCGCCGATGCGGTGTTGGCCGAGGACCTGGATCGGGCCACTCGGTTTCACCGCCTGACGGCGGTCAAGCACGGCATCGAGATTTCCGGTCCGGGCGCCGAGGTGACGCTCGGCACCACCGATTTCGGCAAGCTGCAGCTCCATGTGATGATCTATTGCCTGGTCCAGGACGCGCGCGAACTGGAACAGGCCGTGCTGCTGGATTTCCTCTCGGCGATCGAGGCGGCGAAGACGGTCAACGAAGAGCCGCCGGCCCATGGGCTCGACTGGACCGCGATCGCCCGTCAGCTGGCCGCCAACCCGCCGGAGCGGCAGTCCGCGGCGTGAGAGCGGCGAACGCGTCGGCGCCTACGAGGCACGGAGCGCGGTGGCCTCGATCTCGACCTTCATCTCCGGCTTGAGCAGGCCGCAGACCTCCAGCGTCGCGGCCGGCCGGATGTCGCCGAACCAGCGGCCGGTCACCGAAAACAGAAGCTCGGCAAAGGCCGCATCGGTGACGAGATAGCGCATCCGCACGACGTCGGAGACGGCAAAGCCGGCCTCACGGAGCGCCGCCTCGATCGTTCGAAGCGCGTTTTCGGCTTGGGCCTCCACCGCGTCGGGCATCGTCATCGTGGCATAGTCGTAGCCGGTCGTACCGGAGACGAAGCACCATTCGCCATGGACCAGCGCACGCGAATAGCCTGCCGCCTGTTCGAAGGGCGAGCCGCTGGAGATCCTCTGGCGGCTCACGCCCAGGGGCGGCTCACGGCGAGCTGCTGCTCGTAGCCGGCGATCGTCGTCTCCTTCTCCATGGTCAGGCCGATATCGTCGAGGCCGTTGAGCAGGCAGTGCTTGCGGAAGGGATCGATGTCGAAGGTGATCGAGCCGCCGTCGGGGCCGGTAATGGTCTGGCTCTCCAGATCGACGGAGATGATCGCGTTGGCGCCGCGCTCGGCATCGTCCATCAGAAGGTCGAGCTGCTCCGGCGTGACCCGGATCGGCAGGATGCCGTTCTTGAAGCAGTTATTGTAGAAGATGTCGGCGAACGAGGTCGAGATCACGCAGCGGATGCCGAAGTCGAGGAGCGCCCAGGGGGCGTGTTCGCGCGACGAGCCGCAGCCGAAATTGTCGCCCGCCACCAGGATCTTGGCCTGCTTGTAGGCCGGCTTGTTGAGAACGAAGTCCTCGTTGTCCGAGCCATCCTCCTTGTAGCGGAGTTCGGCGAACAGGCCGGTGCCGAGACCGGTGCGCTTGATGGTCTTCAGGTAGTCCTTCGGAATGATCATGTCGGTGTCGACATTGACGATCGGCAAGGGCGCGGCGACGCCGGTCAGAGTGGTGAACTTGTCCATCGGATCATCTCTCGGTTCGGACTCGAGCCAGTTCTGTTATCACCTTCGCGAGAAACGGCAAACATCGAACCCGCCGATTGCGCCCGCCCCGAAAATCGGGCAAGCCCTGCCGGCCCCGTCGATGCGGCTCCCGATCTGGCTGCCGACGCCAGCCGAAGAAGCAACGCCATGAAACTCTATCGCTTTCTCACCGGTCCGGACGATTCCAGCTTCTGCCATAAGGTGACGGCGGCGCTGAACCAGGGCTGGCAGTTGCACGGCAGCCCGACCTATGCCTTCGACGCCACAGCCGGCGCGCTGCGCTGCGGGCAGGCGGTCGTGAAGGAGGTCGAGGGCAAGGACTACCATCCCGACATGAAGCTCTCGGAGCAGTAGGATCGGAGGTCCGGCGGCTTGGCTCGCCGGCCTCAGAGGTCGGCGCGGGCCTCCAGCTCTTCCATGTCCTCGTCCGACAGGCCAAAATGGTGGCCGATCTCATGGATCAGAACATGGCTCACGATGTCGCCGAGCGTCTCGTCGTGTTCGGCCCAGTAGTCGATGATGGGGCGGCGAAACAGGAAGATCCGGTTGGGGATCTCGCCGGTGAAGGGCGTGGCCGCCGCACCGATCGGCAGCCCTTCGAAGAGGCCGAGCAGGTCGAACGCGCTTTCCAGCTCCATTTCCTCGACGACCTCGTCTTCCGGAAAGTCGGCAACGATGAAGCTGATCTCGCCACACAGACTGCGAAACTCCGGCGGCATCGTGGCATAGGCTTCGATGGCCAGAGCTTCGATTTCTTCAAGGCTGGGTGCGGCTCGACGATGCCAGTCACCGCTGTTGTCGAGACGCCCCATGATCTTCTTCGTCCTGACGCATGTTGTCCCATCCCGGCCGGCAACCAGGTTTTTTAGCTAGGCCTGTCTCGTTCAGATGCGAGGGTCGACGCTCCAGCTAAATGTGGACGACTAAGCTTTCCCGGCGCTGATGCCGCCTCGTCGCGGGGTTGATCGGGCCGCCTGCAGCGACATAACCCGTGCGGGGCCGGCAGCAGAACAGGCGTGGCCGGAGGACTCCGCGGCAGATCGTGGCGATGCGCGCGCGGCGCCGAGCAGGGCCGCAACGGCGTTGGAAAGGTGGCATCCTGAGTTCAGGAGACGAACGAAGCGATGGGGCGGACGCCCCGCCACGACCGGGATGGTGCAAAGGTCCACCGATCCCGACGACGCGGCCGGTGGCCGGTCGGCGCGGCCCAGCAATCATCGCGCTCGCGGCGACGTCTTTTGTCCTAGCGGCCTGTGACGGACCGCAGTCGACCTTCACCTCCGGCGGCACGGAGGCAGCCCGCGTGCGGATGCTGTTCTTGGTTATGCTGGCCGCGGCTTGCGTCATCTGGCTCGTCGTCGTTGGCGTCTCGCTTCATGCGGTGCGGACCCGGCGCAATACCATCTCCGAGCGCGCGGGTGGGCGTCTGATCCTGTGGGGTGGCGGCATCTTTCCCGTGGTCGTGCTTCTCGGCCTCGTCGTCTATGGCCTCATGTTGATGCCGCAGCTTCGCCGGCAAGCGGATGGGCCGACCATCGCGATTTCGGCGGAACGCTTCTGGTGGCGGATCCGCTACGATGTCGAGGCCGAGCCCGGCGTCGGCCGGACGCTTCCCCGAGGCGGCGTCGAAGGCGCTAACGAGCTGTGGCTGCCGGTGGGCCGGCGCTCGACGCTTTTGATCTCCAGCCCGGACGTGATCCACTCCTTCTGGGTGCCGGCGATCGCCGGTAAGGTCGACGCCATTCCGGGCCGGGTCAATCGTCTCGTCGTCGAGCCGATGCGCGAGGGCGTCTACAACGGCATCTGCGCGGAATTCTGCGGCGAGGCGCACGCCCAGATGGGGTTTCGCGTCGTCGTCGCTCCTGAGGCCGACTACGAGGCGCATGTCGCGGCCATGGCCGAGCCGGCCGGCAGCGCCGATCATCCGGGCCTCACGGCATTTCTGAAGGCGGGTTGCGGCGCCTGCCACGCGGTGCGCGGCACGGACGCCGGGGGTAAGGTCGGACCCAACCTCACCCATGTCGGTGCTCGCCGGACCATCGCAGCCGGTTTGCTACCGGTGGCCACGGGATCGATGGCCGACTTCGTCCGCGCCCCCGATCATCTCAAGCCGGGGGTCGAGATGCCGGCTTTCGGCATGCTGGCCGACGACGAGATCGAGGCCATCGCCGCTTGGCTGGAGGGCCTGAAATGACCCATCCCGAATGGCACACCCCGCCCTGCGGGCCACCGGACGAGGCGACGAAGACGGCGCAGGAGGATCGGTTGCGCGCCGCCTGGAACGCACCGAAGGGCTGGCGCTACTGGTCGGCGGTCAACAACACCGAGGTGGGCGTCTGGTATACCGCCACCGCCTTCGCCTTCATGCTGTTCGCCGGCGTTCTGGCGCTTCTGGTCCGCGTGCAGCTGGCGGTGCCCGAGAACGACTTCCTGACCGCATCCTTCTACAACCAGGCCTACACGCTGCACGGCACGGCGATGATGTTCCTGTTCGCCGTGCCGATCTTCGAGGCCGTGGCGATCATCCTGTTGCCGCAGATGCTGGGCGCGCGCGACCTGCCGTTTCCGCGCCTGTCGGCCTTCGGCTATTGGTGCTTCCTGATCGGCGGCATCTTCGTCTGCGGATCGATCTTCTTCGGCGCGGCGCCCGACGGCGGCTGGTTCATGTATCCGCCGCTGACCACCCAGGAACGCTTCACCCCGGGCTATGGCGCCGACATCTGGTTGCTCGGCCTTTCCTTCATCGAGGTCGCCTCGATCGCCGCCGCCGTCGAGCTCATCGTCGGCACGCTGAAATGTCGGCCGCCGGGCATGCGCATCAATCTGATGCCGCTTTACGCCTGGTACGTGCTGGTCGTCGCCGGCATGATCCTCTTCGCCTTTCCTCCGCTGATCGCCGGCGACATCCTGTTCGAACTGGAGCGGTTGTTCGGCTGGCCGTTCTTCGATCCGGAGCGCGGCGGCGACCCGGTGCTGTGGCAGCATCTGTTCTGGATCTTCGGCCATCCGGAGGTCTACATCGTCTTCCTGCCGGCCGTCGCCCTGGTGGCGATGATCGTGCCGACCTTCGCGCAGCGCCCGATCCTCGGCTATTCCTGGATCGTGCTTGCCGCCGTCGGCACCGGCTTCATCTCCTTCGGCCTCTGGGTGCATCACATGTACGCCACGGGGTTGCCGTCGATCTCGCTCGGCTTCTTCGTGGCCGCATCGGAGGCTGTGGCGATCCCGACCGGCGTCCAGATCTTTGTGTTCCTGGCGACGCTGCTCTCCGGCCGGGTGATCTATTCGGTGCCGATGCTGTTCGTCTCCGGCTTCCTGGCGATTTTCGTCCTCGGCGGCCTGACGGGCGTCATGGTGGCGGTGGCGCCGTTCGACTGGCAGGCGCACGACAGCTACTTCGTCGTCGCCCATCTGCATTACGTGCTGATCGGTGGCATGCTGTTTCCGGTGATCGCCGGCGTCTATTATTTCTGGCCGGTGGTGTCGGACCGCATGCTGTCCGACCGGCTCGGCAAGGTCGCGTTCTGGCTGATGTTCGTCGGCTTCAACGTCGCGTTCATGCCGATGCACTTCGCCGGGCTGATGGGGATGCCCCGGCGCATCTGGACCTATCCGGCCGGCCTCGGCTTCGAGCTGCCGAACCTGATTTCCACCATCGGCGCCTTCGTCTTCGCCGCCGGCTTTCTGGTTGTGGTGTTCGACGTCCTGCGGCCGAGAGGCAAGGAACCCTATGCCCGCCGCAATCCCTGGAACGCCGGCACGCTGGAATGGCTGATCGAGATGCCGAGCGAAGACTGGGGTGTGCGCTCGGTGCCTTACGTCCAAAGCCGCTATCCGCTGTGGGATCAGCCCGATCTGATGGAGAAGGTGGACAGCGGCCAGTTCTATCTGCCGGACGCGGAGGAGGGCTATCGCGAGACGCTGGTGACCTCGGTGCTCGACGCGCGGCCGATCCAGTGCCTGCGCGTGCCGGGACCGACCTTCATGACCATGGCGGCCGCCGTGCTCACCGGCGCTGTCTTCATCTTCGCCACCTTCCATTGGTGGATGCTCACCATCGTGTCCATGGTGCTCTCCACTATCTCGATCATGGTCTGGCTGTGGCGCGGCACGGCGGTGGTGCCCGAGAAGATGGAAAAGGACGTCGGGCTCGGCCTCGTCCTTCCGCTTTATCGGTCCGGCCCGCATTCGGTCGGCTGGTGGGCGATGATGATCACCATGACCGGCGATGCCACGGCCTTCGCCGGGCTCGCCTTCGGCTACTATTTCTTCTTCACCATCCATCCCGACTTCCCGCCGCCGGTATCGGAGGGGCCGGGTCTGTTCTGGCCGGTCGTGTCGCTGATCCTCTTCGCCGCGGCATGGGGCAGTACGCAGGCCGCGTTCCGGGCCAACAAGGCGGACCGGGTGGACCTGTCGCGGGCTTTGATGGGCGGCGCCGCCGGCCTGGCGCTGGTCGCCTCCACCGCGCTTCTCTGGGCGCCCTATACGACCGGGCTCGATCCGTCGGTTCATGTCTACCCGGCGATCGTCTGGACGCTTGCGATCTGGACCGCCGCCCACGGCGCGGCCGGCGCCTTGATGCTGGCCTACTGCCTGGCACGGTCGTTGGCCGGCAAGCTGACGCCCGTCTTCGACATCGATCTGTCGAACGTCGCGCTCTACTGGCATTTCGCCGTCGGCACGGCACTGGTGACGGTCGTCACCATCTCGCTGTTCCCGCTGGTCGTCTAGGTGGGGGGGCGATGATGTCCGGTACCTTCCGCCGTCATCCTCGGGCTCCGTCCCGAGGACCCAAAGCTTGGGGGAATCTGCTCGAATGGGTTCAAGATGCCGATTGGCCATCGATCGTTCAGAGAAAAAGACCTGGATCCTCGGGACGGAGCCCGAGGATGACGACCGTGGAGCGTCGGCAAGGGTATCGGAGCCGGCAGCCCGAACAGAAGCGGCCGGCCGGATTCCAGGGAGCGAATACATGACCCTTGGCAAGGAAACCCGCGACAACGTCTGGACGCTGATTGCGGCGCCGGGCGTCTGGGCGCTGCATTTCGTGGCGAGCTATGGACTGGCGGCATCGGTCTGCGCCCCCAATGCCATGCTGTTCGAGAGCATCGCCGGCACCCGGCTGATCATCGGCGTCCTTACCGTCGCGGCGCTCGGCATCATCGGCTTCGGCTTCGGCTTCGCGCGCGCCTTGCGCGAATGGCGCGGCCATGGCGGCGGCACGCGGCACGATCTCGACACGCCGGAGAACCGCGAGCGCTTTCTCGAGTTCTCCACCGTACTCCTCGCCGGACTGTCGCTGATCGGCGTCGTCTTCAACGTTCTGCCCGTCCTCTTGATCTCGGATTGCCGCTGATGCGGAAACGAATTGCTTTCACCGTTACCTGGAAACGTCTCGTCGGCACCGTCGTCGTGCTCGCGGTGCTCGGCTTCGGCTACGCCTGGTCCGGCCTGGTGCCGATCCGCGCCTCGTCGGGCCATTTTCCGCCTTGGGCCTGGTTCCTGCACTGGACCATGCAGAACGCGGCGCAAAAGCAGTCGCTGGGGATCAGCGTGCCCGAGGATATCGACCTCACGGATCCGGCCTTGATCAAGCGGGCGGCCGGCCACTTTGCCGGCGAATGCGCGCCGTGCCATGGCAGCCCCGCCGAGCCGCAGTCGCCGGTCATCCAGTCGATGACGCCGGCCCCGCCGCGGTTGGCCGGCACCGTCGGCGATTACGCGGACCGCGAGCTGTTCTGGATCGTCAAGCACGGGATCAAATACACCGGCATGCCGGCCTGGCCGAGCCAGGAGCGCGACGACGAGATCTGGGCGCAGGTCGCCTTCCTGAAGGCGCTGCCCTCGATGTCGACGGAGGATTATCAGCGCTACGCCTATGGCGAGGAGGCCACCCAGGCGGTGAACTCGAAGAACCAGGACGCCGCCAATGCGACGTTCGAGAATGCGCTCGCCGATTGTTCGCGCTGTCACGGCAAGGACGGCCGCGGGGCCGGCCCGACAGCCGCGTTTCCCATCCTCGCCGGCCAGCCGGCGGACTATCTGTTCGCGACGCTGCAGGCCTTTTCCTACGGCACCCGCGAGAGCGGTTTCATGGAGCCGCCGGCCAAGCGCTACGACGCGGCGATCCTGAAGCGGCTGGCCGATTATTATGCCGAGCAGCCGCACGGTTCGTCGCAAGCCGGGGCGGCAGACTGCCCGGCCGTCGCTCGCGCATTGGCATCCGACGACCCCGAGCCGCACCAGGCGGCATCGCAGCGCGCGATCCCGCCGACGTCCGGACCGCGGGAGCCGTTGGCCGACGCCAAGGCGGCCGCCGAAAGCGAGGCGCCGCTCGATCTCGGTCGCACCCTGGCGCGCGACGGCCTGCCGGAGCGCAAGATTCCCGCTTGCGAAAGCTGCCATGGCGAGACGGGGCATGTCGAGCATCCGGACTACCCCTATCTTGCGGGCCAGCCGAAATGGTACCTGTCGACTCATCTCCATCTCTGGAAAGACGGGACGCGCGGCGGCACCAGCTATGCCAACGTGATGGACAAGATCGCCGATCAGATGTCGGACAAGGAGATCGAGGCGGCGGCGCTCTGGTATTCGCAGCAGGAGGCGGCCGGAACGAATTGACACCGCGATTGGCCAAACTTGCCGTCTTGGATGACATGAACCAAGATCAGACTCGATGATCATCGTCCTGAATGGCTATCCGGGTGTCGGCAAGCTCTCCATCGGCCGCGAACTCGCGGCCGTTATGGATGGCCGCTTGCTCGACATACATTCGGTCTACAACATCGCCTTTGCGCTGACGGAATTTAAGTCGCCAGAGTTCAAAGCGACGGTCGAAAAAGTCGAAGCGATCGCACATGACCTCGTTCTCAAGCTGCCGTTGGATCAACCCGTTGTCTTGACCACTGTTCTGGCGGGCAAGAGCGATTGGGGCGCCGCCGAATGGCAGCGGATCGTCAATTTAGGAAAGGCGCGGCCGCCTTTTTGCGTCGTCCATGTCGGTTGTGATCTTGATGAGAATATCCGCCGGATCCGGTCGGAAGAGCGAGACTTGAAGCGCAAGCCGCGCGATTCCGACATGGCTCGTAGAAATCAGTCCGAAAGAAAAGTTCTTGCTGGCTTAGAAGAGGAAAATTTGCTGAAGCTGGACACGACCGAGATGAGCCCTGGGGAGGCCGCCGCCGTGATATCAAAATGGGTGGCCGATCTCTGAACGGACATGAATTCTCTCCGTTCGAGCGCCGCATGCATCACCTTACGGAAACGAAGCCCTCGCTCGGTAAGGCTCAC
Source organism: Consotaella aegiceratis (assembly GCF_036541425.1). Lineage (NCBI taxonomy): Bacteria > Pseudomonadati > Pseudomonadota > Alphaproteobacteria > Hyphomicrobiales > Aurantimonadaceae > Consotaella > Consotaella aegiceratis. The sequence continues at coordinate 214,982 of NZ_JAZHFT010000001.1, read as the reverse complement.
ATCTCGACTGTCGGTATTGAACAAGCAGCCCATCGAAACACGCCCCGCAACGTTCTCTTGCGGCTCCAGACGTACGGAAGCCCATCCAAGAACTTTGCCCAAGTGTTGCTGGGAGTGCTCTCTTCGGAGACGGCGACAAACGGCGGACGCCAAAAAACGCCTTGGGCGAGGCTGCCACAAGACGCATCGATACAACCTGGAATAATGCAAACGGGAGAGGCTCAGTGGGAGCCTTCTTGATGACTCTCCGCTCCCTCAGCCGCTCCCGAGTGCTCGTCAGTGAAAGATCCGCTACACAATGACCCGAACGTCAGCCCCTGCGATCATCGCGGTGTCGCTCCGTCGGTGGCTCCATGGAGTCCTCCTGGAAATGCCTGCGTCATCGACTGTACGCACTACTAAGGTACGATTTTCCGAGCACTCGTCAAGAGCCGGATGACGCTTCGATGACGGATTCGTTGCTGCGTTGCGAAGAATAATTCTAAGGTTTCGGAACGGGCTGCCGAACTGATTTTAGGAGTGCCGCCACCACTGGCCGATCAAAACCATATGCGTCTATAAGTTGTCCAAAGGGCGAAGGTCGGACGGACTCCGAATGATGAAGCGTCCTCGGAAGACCGAAGGACGAGGCGGAACCGCCGCCAAGACTGCCCGGCAAGACGGCGACAACCCGGCATTGATGCCCCGCGCCTAAAAGGCCCGAGGCATCCATCGATCGACCGGCAACCGCCGCAGCGTCGTCGCGGTGCAAACCGACGTGCGTTCAATAGGATCGGCATCGGGCAGCGACGGAACGCCGCAGCGCGACAGGGCGAACCTCTCTCCCGCCGTTGCGGACGGGAGAGACACCGCCTCAGGGGTCAGCTTCCGAGCTGGTCGCTCAGGAACTCGGTAAACGCCTGCCAGCTCTCCGCGTCGGCGCGCTCCTGGTAGCTGTCGCTGCCCTTCACGGTAAAGGCATGGGGGGCGCCGGAATAGACCTCGATCGTATAGTCGGCGCCGACGCCCTCCAGCTCTTGCCAGAGCGCCGTCACGTCGGACATGGACACCGATTGGTCGGCGCCGCCATGCATGATGAGCAGCGGCGCCACGTCGCTTGGCCAGCTCTGGCCTTCCGGCGTCGCCAAGCCGCCGTGGAAGGTCGCATAGCCGGCGGCGTCGTCCACCACGCCGGACCGCGCCGCCTCAAGCGCCACGGCACCACCGAAGCAGTAGCCCATCACCACGACCTTTTCGGCGTCGGAATGGTTGCGGGCCTCGGCGAGCCCCGCTTCGATGAGTGTGCGCATCCGTTCGCGGTCGGAATAGAGCGCGCCGGTCGCCGCCCGGCGCTCCTCGACCGTGCCCGCCGGCGTGTCCGCCCCATACATGTCGAGCGCGAAGGCGTCGTAGCCGAGCTCGGCGATCATGTCGGCGCGGCCCCGTTCGTAATCGTCGAGCCCGTCCCAATCGTGAACGAGGACGACGAGCCCTTTCGGTTCGTCGGCGGCGGCATAATAGCCGGTCAGGCTGGCGCCGGCCCCCTCGTAGGACACGTCCTCGGCCAGGGCGGGCGAGGCGGCGAGGGTGAGGGTGGAGGCGAAGAGAAGGCGGTACATCGGTCGCTCCTGGGTTCGTCCTGGATGGTTCGGCAAGCAGGGCCAGCCGGATCGTCGGAAGGCGTCGGGCGTCGGCTCCGGGCCTTCATAGTCGGCCAACCTAATGTCCGCCGAATGTCTGGCTCGCGGCCATCACGGAAATCTGACCAAGGCTGAAAGCAAGATCGCGGTGGCGTTATCGAAGACGGTCCGCCCCGCAGTCCGGCCGAGGGAAAACGGCCGCGGCACGATTGCCAATCGCGGCCATCCTGCCATTCTTGCCGCGTCATGAAAACGATTCCCCTCGCCACCGCCCGCCGCATCGCGCTCGCCGCCCAGGGCTTTGCGAAACCGCGTCCGACGGGCACGATCGGCCGCGGGCATCTGAAACGCACCCTCACCCATACCGGCCTCTTCCAGATCGATTCGGTCAGCGTGCTGGCGCGGGCGCATTACTTGCCGGCGTTTTCGCGGCTCGGGCCCTATCCGCGCGCACTCCTTGAAACCATGGCCTGGAAACGACCGCGCACCCTGTTCGAATACTGGGCGCACGAAGCCTCGCTGCTGCCGATCGAGACTCAGCCGCTGCTGCGCTGGCGTATGGCGCGGGCGGCCGAGGGGCACGGCATCTATGGCGGCTTGGCGCGTTTCGGGCGCGAGCGCCGCGATTTCATCGAGGAGGTGTTCGAAGAGGTGGTGCGGCGCGGACCGGTCGGCACCTCCGAGTTCGACGGCCCGGCCGGTGAGGGCGGGTGGTGGGGCTGGAGCGACACCAAGCGGGCGCTCGAATGGCTGTTCTGGGCCGGCCGCATCACAACCGCGTCGCGTCGCGGTTTCGCCCGCCTCTATGATCTGCCGGAGCGCGTCCTGCCTGCTGCCATCCTGGCGATGCCGACGCCCGAGCCGGCCGAGGCGCACCGCCGCCTGATCGCGATCGCGGCGCGCGCCCATGGCATCGCGACGGCGAGCGACCTGCGCGACTATTTCCGCCTGTCGCCGGACGTCATCAAGGCGCGTCTGCCCGAGTTGGTCGAGACTGGCGAGCTGTTGCCGGTCGAGGTCCGGGGCTGGAGCCAGCCCACCTATCTCTCCGCCGAGGCCCGCATCCCGCGCCGCGTGGACGCGTGTGCCCTGCTCGCACCCTTCGATCCGCTGATCTGGGAGCGCTCGCGCACCGAGCGGCTGTTCGGCTTCCATTACCGCATCGAGATCTATGTGCCGGCCGAGAAGCGCCGCTTCGGCTATTACGTGCTGCCGTTCCTGTTGGGCGACCGGCTGGTCGCACGCATCGATCTGAAGTCCGACCGCAAGGAGGGCGCGCTCAAAGTGGTGGCCTCCTATGCCGAGCCCGACGCGCCGGCTCATACGGCGGAGGCCCTGGCGGGCGAGCTTCGCTCGATGGCGGGCTGGCTGGACCTGGACCGCGTCGTCGTCGAGCCGCAAGGCGATCTCGCCTTGGCTCTGGCGGGCGCTGTGGCGCCGATGGCCCAGCAGGGCTGAGGATCGCGCTCGGTTGGATGGATCGGGCGCGGCACCGGGTCCATTCCATTTATTCCGTTTCGGCGCCGTCAGGTGGAAGAGGTCGGAAGGACCTCTTGAGCCCATGGCGGCGTTTTAGACGTTTTCGAGCGGCTAGGTGCCGTTTGTGTGCCTCTACATGCTGAAATGCGATGAAATGCCTATGGTCAGATGGATCAAAAAATGAAAGACATGTTCCAGTAGGAGCCGGTCGGCCGTCCGGCAGGCGAAGAGGAGCGGCGTCATGAGCGCGGCGAAGGAGACCCTTCCCAAGGACTTCGATGGACTGCGCGCATTGATCCTGGCGCGCCATGACCGGTTGCCCAAGCGCCTCGCCCAGGTCGCCCGTTTCGCGCTGGAGCATCCCGAAGACGTGGCGCTCGGGACGGCCGCCAGCATTGCCCAGGCGGCCGAAGTCCAGCCGTCGACCTTGGTCCGCCTCGCCCAAAGCCTGGGCTATCAGGGCTTCACCGATCTGCAGAGCGTCTTCCGGCAACGCCTGATCGCCCGCAACGCCTCCTATCAGGAGCGGCTCGCCCACGCCAAGTCGGTGATGCCCCAGAACGTTTCGGACTCCCAGGCGATCGCCATGGGTATCCTCGGTGCCGCGATCCAGTCGATCGACCACGTCATGCACGAACTCGATCCGGGCGCTCTGGACGAGGCGGCGTCGATCCTGGCCGAGGCCGACACGATCTATCTCTTGGCGCAGCGGCGCTCCTATCCGGCGACGGCCTATCTCAACTACGTCTTCGGCAAGCTGAAGATGCGCGCTACCATCATCGGCTCGGCGCAGGGGTGCGAACAGGAAGTGCTGGCCTTCGCCCGGCCGGGCGATGCAGCGCTCTCCATTTCGTTCACCCCCTATGCCTCGGCCACCATCGAGTGGACGCGGTTTTTGACCGAGGCCGGCATCCCGGTGGTGGGGATCACCGACAGCGTCTTTTCGCCCATCGCGCGGCTGTCGCGCGTCTGGTTGGAGGTGGCGGAGTCGGACTATGAGGGGTTCCGCTCGCTCGGTGCCACCATGGCGCTGTCGGTATCGCTGGCGCTGGCCGCCGCCAACAAGCGGGGCGAGGCGATGCGTTCGGCCGACTGAGCGGCCTCCGCTCGATCGCCGAGAACGACGACGTGGCCGGATGCGGCCGTGTCGATGCAAAAGCCGGGAGGGTTCATCATGGCCGACACGTTTTCGCTGGCCGTCTGTGCCGAGATGGTCTTTCGGGCGCTGCCGCCCGTCGAGCGCCTGAAGCGCATCACCGAACTGGGGTTCCAGGCCGAGATCTGGAACTGGACGGCGCATGACATCCCGGCCCTGGCGAAGTCGGGCGCGACCTTCTCCTCGATGAACGGCTACGTGACGGGAACGCTGGCGGACGAGGCGGGAGCCGCCGAGATGCTGCGCACCGCCGAGCTGTCGGTCGCAGTCGCCAAGGAACTGGCCTGTCCGCGCCTAAACATTCATGGGACCGGCCTCGGCGAGGGTGGCCTGCCTGTGGTGCCGGGCAGTGCCGCCACGGGAGCGATGTGGCTCAAGGCCTATGACACGCTCAACCGCCTCGCCGATCTCGGCGAGCGCGAGGGCGTCGTCTTCTGCCTGGAAAACCTCAACGCCGCGGTCGATCATCCGGGCGTGCCCTTCGCCCGCGCCGCCGAAACGCTGGCCCTGGTGTCGGCGGTCGACCGGCCGTCGCTGCGGCTCAACCTCGACCTCTACCATGCGCAGGTCGACGAGGGGAATTTGATCGAGCTTTGCCGCAAGGCGCTGCCCTTCATCGGCGAGATCCAAGTGGCCGATGTGCCGGGGCGCCACGAGCCCGGAACCGGCGAGATCAACTATCCGGCGATCGCCCGTGCCCTCGAGGCGATGGGCTATACCGGCACGATCGGCCTCGAAGCCTGGCCGTTGCAGGACGACGAACAGGCGATCACCCGTTTCCGCGAGGCCTTCACCGTCTGATCGGCGCTTCCGGCAGCAAAATCCGGAATTGCACGGTCGTCCCGGTGTCGGCGAGCTCGATGTCGCCGCCATGCGCCCGCAGCATCGCGCGCGCAATGGCAAGGCCCATCCCGGTGCCGCCGCTTTCGCGCCGCGTTGTGTAGAAGGGCTCGAACAGCTTGGCGCGGTTGCCGGGAGCGATCGGCTCGCCGTCGTTGCCGATATCGAGCACCGTTCGGCCGTTCCCGATCCGGGCTTGGAGGGTTAGATTCCGGGCGCCGTGGCGGTGTGCGTTGTCGGCAAGGTGGGCGAGGACCGCCAGGGCGTCGTCGGCGGGCAGCGGCAGGAGCGCGCCATCCTCCGGACAGCCGATCGCCAGGGTCGCAAATCGCTCGCGAAGTTCGGCCGCGACCAAGGCCAGCGCGACCGATCCGGCCGGGCGGGCCTGATCCGCCTGCGCCAGATCGCGCATCCGCGCCACCAGCGAGGACAGACGCAAGGCGTCGGCTTCGATGTTTTGCAGAAACCGATCCCGCGCGCTCGCATCCATCTCGTTGCCGGCCTCGCGCATCAGTTCCGCGGCCGCAGCGATGGAGGTGAGCGGCGACTTCAGCTCGTGCGAAACATGGGCGGCGAAGGTCGCGATATAGTCGGACCGTTCGCGCAGCCGGTCCACCATCTCGGCAAAGCTCGCGGCCAGCCGGGCCAGCTCCTGGGTGCCGTAATGGGCATGCTGGGCGGGCTCCGCCGCGCCTTGGGCCGCAATCGTCTCGGTCCACCGAACCAGCCTCTGCACCGGTCCCGAGACCAGGCGCCAGAACAGGATGCCGACCACCACCGTCACGGCGGCGATGACGATCGCGGCCCCGGCGATCTTGCCGGAATTGTTGGAGAGGCTGTCCAGCAGCGCGTCCGGCGAGCGTGACAGGGCGACGACGGCGGCCATGCCCATCAGCGGCAACGCCACGACGACAGTCAGCACCGCCCCGATGACCATGGCGAGCGACGGCCGCCACTTCCGCCGGATCGCCGGCGGACCGGATCCGATGGTCATGGCGTTTTCCGGGGGGCGTCATCTGCTGAACGCGGCGAATGGCGGGCGCAGCGACCGAGCCGAAATCCCACTCCGTGCAGCGTCTCGATGACGCTGTCGCAGCCTTCCGACGCGAATTTCGCCCGGATGTTGCGGATATGGCTGTCGATCGTGCGATCCGAAACGTGGACATTGCCCGGATAGGCCCGCGCCATCAGCCTGTCGCGATCGAACACGTGGCCGGGACGTTCCATCAGCGCCGCCAGCATGGCGAATTCGATCGAGGTCAGCGCGACGACGGTTTCGGCCAGTCGTGCCTCGTGCCGGTCCCGATCGATCTCCAAATCGCCATGATGGAGGATGCCATCCGACGGCATGTCCGGGAGAGGGCGCTGCAGACGGCGCATGATCACGCCGACCCGCGTCACCAGTTCGCGCGGGCTGAACGGCTTGGTGAGATAGTCGTCACCGCCGATCTCAAGACCCAGGATCCGGTCGATCTCCTCGTCGCGCGCCGACAGGAAGAGGATCGGGACATCCGAAGTCCGCCGCACTCGCCGGCAGACCTCCAGGCCGTCGAGCTCCGGCATGCCGACGTCGAGAACGATCAGGTCCGGGCCTCGCTCGGCGAAGAGCCTGAGAGCGTCCTCGCCGTTTTTGGCCATCACGGTCGCATGGCCGCTTTTTGCCAGCGCGAATTCCAGCACGTCGCGGATATGCGGATCGTCATCGGCGACCAGAATCGTCAGCGCCATCGCCTGCCTCCCGGCCCGGCGTCGCGATGGGCGCGGCCAGGGTGGCGCGCAACCGGTGCTCTCGAAACGTCCATGACCTCCAATCATCCGATCGCCGCTTCAGCGTCAAGCGATGACGTTGCACGCAGCTTGCAAGGCAGTCGAGGCGCTCCGACGTTCCATCCACCGGCGGTCGCGCCTTGAGAAAGGTCTCGATCGCGGGCAGGGCGGACGGACCGAGCTGGCAGAGGTAATGTTGGTCGACGGGTTGGCCGTGCCCCGAGACTTCTCGGCTATGGGCGACGTTGTAACGGGCGACGACGGCGTTCGCATCGACCAGGCTGCAGGCGTAGAGGACGAGGCCCAGGATGGCGAGATTGACCTTGAGGAGCCAACCGTTGTTTCGCTCCGTGGCGATGCGCACGACGATCAGCGCCAGGCCGGTCGCCACGAGGCCCATCCAGACGCCCGCCGCCAGCCGCAGCCGGGTGAGCGAATACATCTCCACATAGAGGCCCAGCCTCAGCATCGCCGAAAGCACGAGCACGACGTTCTGGGCGATCCACAGATAGATCAGCCACCGCACCAGCCGCGAAGAGCGCGCCTTGCTCCCGTCCCGCATGGCGATGAGCACGAAGGCTGCCGCAAGAAGCGCCGTCAGGACGAGGATATAGGCGGCCTCTTGCGCGTCGGCCGCGGGCGTGACGCCGGCCGGCAGCTTCGCACCGCCCCAGAGATAGACCGCGTCAAGCACCGTCTCGAGCGCGAAGACGGCGTTGCAGATGGCGAGCGAGCGGACGACCAGACCTCTGCTCAGATCGATTTCGAGATGGCTCCGATCGACCAGTCCGTCGAAAAGTTCGGACCTGCGGCGCCGAAACCGGGACACGCCGACGAACCCGCTGACGAAGACCGCGACCAGGAGCCAGAAAGCCATCCGCTCGGGCGCGATCTGGTTGAACAGCCAGCGAAGATCGATGCGCGGCATCCATGATCGGAAGATCGGATTGGCTTGGGAAAACAAGGTCGCGAAGATCGCCCCGAGAACGAGCGGAACGAGCCAGGCCGCGGCAACGGTCGACAGGCGGGCAGCCGTCGACGAGCGATGCGACTGCCACCAGCGCGCGAGGCGATTGGCCGTCGTGAATGGACGGCCGGTCATCAGGAGCAATAGGCGCCGCGCTCGCGTGGGCCAGGCCGCACGAGCCCTGCCCGTGACGATCAGCGCGAAGGCGGCCGCTCCGGCAAAGCCAAAGAGGATCGACAGCAGGCCGACCGCTTCGACCAAGGGCGCCAGGGCCAGGGCCAGGATCAGGCCGGCGAGCGTCCATTCACGCCGGGTCGCGTGAAGCCGGTTGCCGGCAATCGCGGCCAGCGTCAGCAGGACCAGAAACACGGGCAGCGAAAGACCGACCTGCCGCCCGTAGAACAAAGCGTCCGAAGCCGCGACCAACAGGACCACCAGAAGGAGCCGGTACGGCCCGGAATGGATCGTCGGCCGTGATATGCTTCGCAGGACCGTGGTCTGCATGAAGGCGCCTTTCGCTCGTCGAAACAGGAGCGCTGCCATCGCAGACGAGCCACCAGCCATCGTTCAGCAGGCGGCGGGGGAGAGGGGAGGGGATGTCCATGAGGCAGCGCATGAGCCGCTTCTAGCGGCGCCGATTGCAGGCCAGACGGTGAAGCTTCGCAGTTCTCCAGGCGCTTTGCGCAGATTTCGTGCAGGCGCGGCCGACGCGTCCGCGGACCGGGCTCAGACCCGGTCCGGCATCCCCTCCGGCGTTTCAGGTTCCTCGGCCTTGCGCCGGGTCAGGCGTGCGATCAGCACGAAGAACAGCGGCACGACCAGGATGCCGAGCAGGGTGGCCGCGATCATGCCGCCCATCACGCCGATGCCGATCGCATTCTGTGCGGCCGAGCCGGCGCCGGTGGCGACGGCGAGCGGCGCAACACCGAGGATGAAGGCCAGCGACGTCATGATGATCGGCCTCAGCCTCAGCCGCGCCGCTTCGAGCACCGCCTCGACCGCATTGCGGCCGCGATCATGAAGGTCGCGGGCGAATTCCACGATCAGGATCGCGTTCTTCGCCGTCAGGCCGATCGTGGTGAGCAGGCCGACCTTGAAGTAGACGTCGTTCGATTGGCCGAACAGATAAGCGCCAAGCAGGGCGCCAAAAACGCCGACCGGGACCACGAAAAGGACAGAGAAAGGAACCGCCCAGCTCTCGTAGAGAGCCGCCAGACACAGGAAGACGACCAGCACGGAAACGGCATAGAGCATGCTCGCCTGCGAGCCCGCCAACCGCTCCTGGTAAGACAGATCGGTCCAGGACACCGTGTAGCCGCCATCGAGCTGCGAGACGAGCTTTTCCATATCATCCATCGCATCACCCGAGCTCTGACCCGTCGCAGCCGAGCCACTCATCGAAATGGCGGCGGTGCCGTCAAATCGCGCAAGCGACGGCGATCCCGCGACCCATTCGGTCGTCGCGAAGGACGAAAACGGCACCATCTCGCCATCGTCGTTGCGGACCGACCAGCGATCGATGTCGCTCGGCTGCATGCGGTAGGGGGCATCCGCCTGGACGTAAACCGGCTTGACCTCGCCGTTGTAGATGAAGTCGTTGACGTTGCTGCCCGAGAAGGCGACCGAGATCAGATTGTTGATGTCCGAGATGTCGACGCCGAGCGCCCCCGCCTTTTCCTGGTCGATGTCGATCTTGAGCTGACCTTCGAGCGTGCGCGTGTTGCCACGCACATTCTGGATCATCGGATCCTGGTCGGCCAAGTCGGCAAGCGTGTTGCTGGCGTCGTTCAGCGCGTCGCGACCCTTATTGCCGGTATCCTCCAGATACATGGAAAACCCATTGGTCTGTCCGAGGCCTTGAATGGCAGGCGGCGCGAGCGCGAAGATCTGGGCATCGCGGATCTGGCTGAAATAGGCCGAGGCCCGCTGCGCCACCGCCGAAGCCGATAGGCTTTCATCCTGGCGCTCGTCGAAGTCCTTGAGCTTCACGAAGCCCATGGCGGCGTTTTCGCCGCTGCCGCTGAAACCGAAGCCCAATGTCATGAAGACGCTCTGGACCGCGTCCTTCTCTTGGTTGAGGTAATAGTCCTGAACCATATCGATGACGGCCTGCGTGCGTGCGGCGTTGGCGCCCGCTGGCAGCGTGATTTGCGTCATCAGAACGCCCTGATCCTCTTCCGGCAGAAACGAGGAGGACAGCTGAGTGAAGACCCAATAGGCACCGCCAAGCAGCACCGCGAAGAGCACCAGCACTCGCAAGGGCCGACGTACGATGCCGCCGACCGCGCCGACATAGCCGTTGGTCAGGCGGCCGAAACCCCGGTCGAACCAGCCGAGCCAGCGCGCGATGAAGCCATGGGACGGCTTCAGCATCATGGCGCACAGCGCCGGCGTGAGCACGATGGCAACGAGCACCGACAACAGCATGGCGCTGACGATGGTCACCGAGAACTGCCGATAAATGACGCCCACCGAGCCGGAGAAAAACGCCATGGGAATGAACACGGCCGTCAGCACGAGAGCAATGCCGACCAGGGCGCCGGTGATCTCGCCCATCGACTTTTCCGTCGCCGCACGGGCCGAAATTCCTTCCTCCGTCATGATACGTTCGACATTCTCCACGACGACGATCGCGTCATCGACGAGCAGGCCGATGGCCAAAACCATGGCGAACATGGTCAGCATGTTGATCGAATAACCGAGGGCAGCGAGCACGGCGAAGGTGCCCATCAGCACGACCGGAACCGCGACCATGGGGATCAGCGTGGCACGAAAGTTCTGCAGGAAGAAGAGCAGGACGAAGAAGACGAGGATGATGGCTTCAATCAGCGTCTCTACCACCTTCTCGATCGACAGTTCGACGAAGGGCGTGGTCTCGTAGGAATATGCGATCTCGACGCCGTCGGGCAGGCCCTCAGCCAGCCGATCGAGCTCTTCGTGCACGGCGTTGGCGGTGCTGATGGCGTTGGCGCCGCTCGCCAGCTGGACGCCGAAGCCGGCCGCCGGCATGCCATTGAAGGTCGAGCTCTGGCCGTAGCTTTCCTGGCCGATCTCCACGCGCGCCACGTCGCCGATGCGCACCACGGACCCGTCGGCTTCGGTCTTGAGAATGATGCGACGGAATTCCTCCGGATCCGAAAGCTGGGTCTGGGCGATGATGTTCGCCTTCAACTGCTGACCCTGGACCACGGGGGTGGAGCCAATGGAGCCGGCAGCGACCTGGGCGTTCTGCGTCGAAATCGCCGATGTGATGTCGCTGGGAACAAGCTGGTACTTCCGCATTGCCGAGGGATCGAGCCAGATCCGCATGGCATGTTCGGAGCCGAAGGAGTGGATCGAGCCGACACCGTCGACCCGCTCGATCTGATCCTCGATCTGGCTCGCCATGATGTCGGCGAGTTCGGATGACGAATAGCGACCGTCGCGCGAGATGATGTTGCCGACCATCAGGATGCCGGAGGGCGAACGGGAGACGTTGACCCCTTGGTCTTGCACGGAATCGGGAAGCTGGGCTTCGACGCTGGAGACCTTGTTCTGCACCTGGACCTGAGCAAGCTCGGGATCGGTGTCGTTGTCGAACGTCAATGTTACCGTCGCCGAGCCGGTGCTCGACGAAGACTCCATGTAGAGAAGCCCGTCGAGGCCCGTCATGGCGCTTTCGATTTTCGACACCACCGCATTTTCGACCGCCTCGGCCGTGGCGCCGGAATAGGTGGCGCTGACGCGGATGGTGACGGGCGCGATGTCAGGATATTGCGAGATCGACAGCGAATAGATGGCCATCACGCCGGCCAGAACGGTCGCGATCGCCAAAACGATCGCGAAGACCGGCCGAGCGATGAAGAAGCTGGCGATGGCATTGCGGCGGATCGGCTCCGTCATTGCCCAGCCTCCTCGGACTGGTCGGACGGTTTGGACGAGGCTTTGGCTTCGGCGTCGCCGCCCGCCGAGGCAATGGTCTGCTCGACGACTCCGTTATCATCGATCTCGGCCTGGACCGGCTTGACCGCTGCGCCGTTGGAGATCTTTTGGAAGCCGTCGACGATAAGCTGTTCATGAGCCGATACGCCGGCCGAAACGATCCAATTGTTGCCGACCGAACCGTCGGTGGTGAGCGTGCGCTCTTCGGCCTTTCCATCGGAGACGACATAGGCGACGGCCTCGCCGGTATTGCTGCGTTGCACGGCGCGCTGCGGCACCAGAAGCGCGTTCGGCATGATGCCGACCTCGACTGCCGCACGCACGAACATGCCGGGCAGCAGGATGCGATCCGGATTGTCGAAGGTTGCCCGCAGCGTAAATGTACCGGTCGACTCGCTGACCACGGAATCGGCGAGCGAGAGCTCACCGGTCTCATTGTATTCCTCGCCGTTTTCCAAGGTCAGCGTAACCTTCGGATGCTGCTTGTGGTCCGGGCGTCCGATCTCGCCTGACTCGACTTGCTGGCGAAGTCGCAGCAGATTGGCGCTCGAATCGACCAGATCGACATAGATCGGGTCGATCTGCCGGATCGTCGCCAGCGCATCCGACTGGGCGTCGGTGACGAGGGAACCGACGCTGACCGAGGAGGTGCCGATGACGCCGGAGATCGGCGCCTTGATTGTCGTATTGGCGAGATTGATTTCCGCGGTCTTGAGATCGGCCTTGGCGGCTTCCTGGTCGGCCTGGGCTTGAAGCAGGGTGGAGCGGGCATCGTCCAGGTCGGAGGTGCTGAGGGCTTTGGTGCTGACCAGCTTCTGTGTGCGGTCGAAGGTCGCCTGGGCCGCATCGGTGCTGGCATCGGTCTTGCTCAGAGCCGCCTTGGCGGCATCGACGGCAGCCTGATACTTCTCGGCATCGAGCTTGTAGAGAACGTCGCCTTTCTTGACGCGTCGGCCTTCCTCGAAGACGATTTCCTCGATGATGCCATCGACCTGGGGGCGAATCTCGGCCGTCGCCTTGGCGGCGACGCGACCCGGCAGCTCGACCGTGCGCGGCACGGCCTGGGTTTCGAGGGAGACGACGCCGACCTCCACCACGCGGGTTGCCATCGCATCCGGACCTTGGGCCGCTTGCGACGATGAAGATCCTTCGTCGGAACATCCGGCGAGAGAAACGAGAAGGAGCATCGCGATGCTCCAACGCGCGTGTCGTCTATCCAAGGCTCGTAGTCCTGTTCTTTGTCGATCGAGTTTTATCATCAAAAATTCTCTAAAATATACATAAAAATCATGCAAGAATGAATACTGTAATATGGAAAGTCTAAAATAGCGTCAATGAGACGCGGAGCGGTATTCGGAAATTTTACAAGAAGAAATAGTTTGCAACATAAGCGTGCTCTTTGGCAAAGAGGCAGGCCTCGCGTAAATGGCAGAGAGCCGCCAGAAGGCCCGGACGCGTCGTGTCTCAATGGAAATCGCGCGATTTCGGAACGATGCGGACGTTGCGCGGATGGTGGGCCATGGCCTGATGCGGCCCGGGGCGAGCCGGGTCGTTCGGACCACGGGGAGATCGGTCCTCGATGAGACGGACCAGCGCATGGCTGCGGTCCTCGATGTGCTCGGCGATCAGATGCACCACACCTTCGGCGCTCTTCTGCACGCGGCCCTCGATCAGGGCGACCTTGGCGCCCATCACCTCTCGGCGATAGCGCTCGAAGCGCCGCACCCAGAACAGCGCATTGGCAACGCCGGTCTCGTCCTCGAGCGTCATGAAGACCGCATTGCCCTTGCCCGGGCGCTGGCGGATCAGGACGAGACCGGCCACCTTGGCCCGTGCGCCGTCCGGCACCTGGTCGAGCTCGGCGCAGCTTTTGATCCCGGCGCGCCGACAGGCGGCGCGGAAAAACCGCATGGGATGGTCTTTGAGCGACAGCCGCAGCGTCTGGTAATCGGTGATCACCTCTTCCGGCAGGGGCATGGCCGGCAGGTCGCTCGACGGCTCGTCGGCCAGTTCGCGCGCCTGGGCCGCGGCAAACAGCGGCAGCGGCTCGTCGTCGGGCAGACGGCGGACCGCCCACAGCGCCTCGCGGCGGGACAGCTCCAGGGAGCCGAAACAGTCGGCATCGGCCAGTTTTTCGAAGGCTGCGCGCGGCAGACGGGTGCGGTGCCACAGCTCCTCGATCGAGGCGAAGCCGGCCCCCCGCGCCGTGCCCAGCCGCTCGGCCCACTCCTCGCGAAATCCGTCCAGCTGGCGCAAGCCGAGCCGGAGGGCGAGAGATTTCTGCGGCGGTCGCTCAAGCCGAGGCGTCGGGGGATGGCCGCACCGCTCTTCGGAGATGTCCTCCAGCGTGTTGTCCCAGAAGCTGGCGTTGACGTCGACGGAGCGTACCTCGACGCCGTGCTCGCGCGCATCGCGCACGATCTGGGCCGGTGCATAGAAGCCCATGGGCTGGGCATTCAGGAGTGCGCAGGCGAACACCGCCGGGTGATGGTATTTGATCCAGGCCGAGATGTAGACCAGCTTGGCGAAGGAGGCGGCGTGGCTTTCGGGAAAGCCGTATTCGCCAAAGCCCCTGATCTGCGCGAAGCAGCGCTCGGCAAAGGTGCGCTCATAGCCGCGCCGCACCATGCCCTCGACCATCTTCTCCTCGAAGGTGTGGATGGTGCCCATGTGCCGGAAGGTCGCCATCGCCCGGCGCAGGCCGTTCGCCTCCTCGGGCGTGAACTCCGCCGCCACCATGGCGATCTTCATCGCCTGCTCCTGGAACAGCGGCACGCCCAAGGTGCGGCCCAGCACCTGGCACAACTCATCCGGGTCGTGCGGCGGCGCGGGCGAGGGGAAGACCACGTCTTCCTCCTCGTTGCGCCGGCGCAGATAGGGATGCACCATGTCGCCCTGGATCGGCCCCGGCCGGACGATGGCGACCTGAATGACGAGATCGTAGAAATTCTTCGGCTTCAGGCGCGGCAGCATGTTGATCTGGGCGCGGCTTTCCACCTGGAAGACGCCGATGGAATCGCCTTTTTGCAGCATGGCATAGACTTTTTTATCACCACCTTCCACGTCGGCGAGCTGCAGATCCTCGCCGCAATGGGCGCGCAACAGGTCGAAGCCCTTGCGGATGCAGGTCAGCATGCCGAGCGCCAGCACGTCGACCTTCATCAGGCCGATCTCGTCGATGTCGTCCTTGTCCCATTCGATGAAGGTACGATCGTCCATCGCGGCGTTGCCGATGGGCACGATCTCGTCGAGCCGGCCGCGCGTCAGCACGAAGCCGCCGACATGCTGGGAGAGATGGCGCGGAAAGCCGAGCAGCCGGGTGGCGAGCTCGACGGCGCGGGCGATCAAGGGATTGCCCGGATCAAGACCGGCCTCGTTCACCCGGATGCCGTTGCGACCCTTCTTCTTCGGTTCGCGGCTGCCCTCCCAGCTTCCCCAGACCGTGTCGGCGAGCCGGGCGGTGATGTCCTCGGTGAGCCCTAGCACCTTACCCACCTCGCGAATGGCGCTGCGCGGCCGGTAGCTGATCACGGTCGCGGCGATGCCGGCGCGATCGCGGCCATAGCGCTGGTAGATATGCTGGATCACCTCCTCGCGCCGCTCGTGCTCGAAATCGACGTCGATGTCGGGCGGCTCGCGGCGTTCGGCCGAAATGAAGCGGGCAAACAGCAGATCGTGCTCGGCCGGGTCGACGGCGGTGATGCCGAGCGCGTAGCAGACGGCTGAATTGGCCGCCGAGCCACGTCCCTGGCATAGGATTCCCCGGTCCTCGGCAAAGCGCACGATGTCGTGGATGGTGAGGAAGTAGCGGGCGTAGTCGAGGCTGGCGATCAGCGCCAGCTCCTCGCGGATGAGCTTTTCCACCTTCTCCGGGATGCCGCCCGGATAGCGCCAGGTGGCGCGCCGCCAGGTCAGTTCCTCCAGCCAGCTCTGCGGCGTCCTGCCCGGCGGTACCGGCTCTTCCGGATAGTCGTAGCCGAGATCTTCGAGCGAGAAGTCGACGCGGGCGAGAAAATCTCCGGTCTCGACCACCGCCTCCGGTGCGTCGCGAAAGAGCCGCGCCATCTCGTCGGCCGGCTTCAGATGCCGCTCGGCGTTCGCCTGCAACAGCCGGCCGGCCGCAGCCAGCGTCACGCCTTCGCGAATGCAGGTCATCACGTCCTGGAGCGGCCGCTGCGCGGGCTCGTGATAGAGCACGTCATTGACCGCGATCAGCGGGAGGCGTGCCAGCGCCCCCAACTGCTTCAGTGCGGCCAGCCGGCGCCGGTCGTCGCCGCGATAGGTCATGGCCACGCCCAGCCAGACCGCCCCCGGCGCCGCCTCGGCCAGCCGCGCCAGCACCGCTCGTGCGCCGTCGGCGAAGGGATCGGGCCGGGCGATCAGCAACAGGTCGCCGGCGCGCGCCAGGAGATCGTCGAGGTCGAGCCAGCAATCGCCCTTATCCGCCCGGCGCTTGCCGAACGTCAGCAGGCGGCAGAGATCGCCCCAGCCGGCTTTGTTCTGCGGATAGGCGAGGATGTTCGGGCTGCCGTCGCGCAAGACCAGACGTGCGCCGGTGGCGAGCTTGAAGGGCAGCCGCGCCTGGGGGCCATACTGCTCCTGCCAAGCCTCGCGGGCCTTGCGCACAGCACCGAGCGCGCGCACCACGCCGGCCACCGAGTTGCGGTCGGCGAGACCCAGGCCGGCATGGCCCAGCCGGATTGCCTCGGCCACCAGATCCTGCGGATGCGAGGCGCCGCGCAGGAAGGAAAAATTGCTCGCCGCGGCGAGTTCCACGTAAGAGCTCGTCGAGGCGGCGCTCATGGGAAGATCCCGTGCAGAAACCAGCGCGGTGGTCCGCCCGGCTGGTCGTACCGGCCTTCGCGAAACACCCAGAAGCGCAGGCCCTCGGCGTCCTCGACGCGGTAATAGTCGCGGCCCGGCCGTCTCTCGCGCCACCATTCCGGCTCGATGCGCTCGGGCCCTTCCGCACGGGTGACGGCGTGCAGCACCCGTCGCCAGCGAAAGCGCAAGGGCGGCCCGTCGGGAACCTCCGCCACGGTTTCGATCGGCTGCGGCGGATCGAACAGATGCAGGGGCCGCGCCGGCGGCTGACCGGGCTCGGGCCGAATCCAGGCGATCTCCTGCCCCGCCCCCCGGCCGGCCGGGATCATGCGCACCGCGCGCTCGGGGATATGGGTGTCGACGGGGTCAAACCGCGTCACGGCCTCTCCGCCGAAGCGGGCGCCCAGCCGGTCGACCAGCGTCGCCAGCTCGATGGTGTCGCTGCCGTGGCCGTCGAGCGTGACCTGAAGGGCATCGAGAGACTGGACGACGACCGCCACAAGGCGGATCCGGTCGAAGCCAAAGCCCGGGTCGAGCGGATCGGCCAGTCCGTCGAGCCGTTCGGCGAAGAGCCGGATCATGATCCTGGCATCGCGGACCGGCTGGCTGGTTTCGACGGCAATCTGCCGCAGCGCCCCGTCGGCGCGAAAGAACTCGGCCATCAGCCGGCGGCTACCGCGCCCCTCTTCCTCCAGCTGGACGGCGAGCCGCGCCGCCAGCAGGCCGAGTGTCGCCTTGACGTCGTCGAGATGGCCGATCGGCTCGGCAAAACGCTGTTCGGCGGCGCGGTCGGGCGACGGCCGGCCGGGCGTGATGCCGATATCCTCATGGCCCAGGGTGCGCCGCAGCCTGGCGACCAGACCCTCGCCGAACCGGGCGGCGAGCGGGCCGGAGGGGCGGCGGGAGAGCACGCCGATGGTCTTGAGGCCCGCCCGCGCCAGCGCGGTGGCGGTCTTGTCCGCCAGGCCGAGGGCCGCGACGGGCAGGCGGTCGACGGCCTCCGCCTCCCGCCCCGGAGCGACGATGACGTCCGGCCCGAAGCGCGCCAGGGCGCGTGCGGCGTCGGGCGTGCCGGCAAGGCTGGCATGGACGTCGATGCCGAGCGCGTCGAGCCGTCGGCGGACCGCATCCACCAGCCCGGCCTCGCCGCCGAACAGATGGGCGCAGCCGGTGATGTCGAGCATCAGCGTGTCCGGCGCCTCGATGGCGACGAGCGGCGTATAGCGGTCGCAGGCGGCAGCGAGGCGCTGCAGCAAACGGCCGTCCGCCGCCGCGTCCATGGGCTCGGCGGCGAGCTGCGGCAGGCGGGCGCGCGCATCGGCCAGCGTCAGGCCCGGCGCCACGCCCAGGTCGCGCGCGATCCGGTTGATCGTGACGATGCGCATGCCGCCGCCGACCCGCTCGATGAGGGCGAGCGGCGCCTCATCCGGTGGCGGCGAGCCGCCCGCCCGGCGCCTGTGCCGGTTGGCGGGCAGGTAGGGAAACCACAGCGCCAGATAGCGGCGCGGACTGCGCGGGGACGATGTCGAAGCGGTGGCGGTCACGGTTCCACTCCAGGCGCCAGCTCTGGCCGGCGGGGCCGGCGCGGTGGCGATCGAGCTTGACGGTGAAGGACGGATGGCCGGGCGCATTAGCCGCGAGCGCCCGCGAGGGGCTGGCGGCCACCTGCCAGCGGGTCTGCGCGGCGCTGGGCTGCGCCTCGGTGCCCAGCCGCAGGAGAAGGACGGTCGTCCCCGAGCGGGCGGCCGCCAAGGCGAGGCGCCGGGTGGTCGTCAGGTCGAGGATCCGCGGCTCGCCCCAGATCTCGACGACGACGGCGCCGAGCGCCGGGGTCCGCGCCGCTTCCAGCGCCGCCCGCAGCACCTGGAGGGCATCCTTCAATTCGACCAGAACCACGCGACCCGGATCGAGGCCGAGTTCGGCCAAGCCTGGCCCGTAGAGCGCGCCGGCCTCCAGCGTGCCAAGGCTCTGGCGCGCCCAGACCAGAGGCGAGCCTCCGGCCGCGAGCAAGGCGAGAGCGGCCGCAAACGCGCTCGCCGCGCTTGCATGGCGCGGGGCGGCGGCGAGAACCTCGTGCAGGGCGGCGCGCGCCAACCCGCCGGCCAGCGGCGCGTCGAGGCTGCCGCCGAGACTGGCGGGCCGGCGGTGCGAGGGCGCGGGCGGCCGCGAGATCGCGGCCAGCCTGTCGCGCAAGGGGAGAAGCTGTGCCTGCATGGCGCTTTCGTGTTCCTGTTTTGTTCTAAAAAAGCGCTCGGCCGGACAAGAGTCAATGGGCCAATTTCGGAATCATTTGCAGGGCGTTAGCGGAAGGAATGATGCTCGCTGAGCGCGTCGACCGCATACAAGCTATCAATTCTCGCATTGGGATTAACCGGAGAGCACCTTTCTCATGTCGACGACGATGATCCCTTCTCCATTGGCGAAATCGTGCCGCTTGGGGGCGATCGGGACAAAGCCTACGGATCGATAGAAGGGGACTGCCTTTTGCGGAGCGGAGAGCTCCAGCGTCGGGACATTTCGAAGCCTGGCAAGCCGTTCCAGTTCCGCGAAGACAGTTCGGGCGATTCCACGTCGTTGCGCCGAGGGATGGACATAGACACCGGTTCGATTGCCGGTGAGCCCGCCGCAACCCAAGACGCGTCCATCCCCCTCTGCAAGAACGAAGAGGCTTTCCCCCGCGAGCCGTCGCCGCCACCTGTCCGGCGTATGGCCGCTTTGCCAGTCTTCCAAGGCGGTTGGAGCGTAGACGTCACGATAGGTCCCGCCGATCGTCGCTTGGTGAAGATCAGCCAGCGCTACGGCGTCCTCGATAGTCGCTCTGCGCAGGGAAATGGGTGGCATTTGCGATCCTCTGCAAATCCCCCTCACTCCCCCGGCATCGGCTTGAATTCGCCGTCCGGGGTGGTCGGGTCGAAATATTGGCCGCTCGTCTCGGGGCCCATCTTCGGCAGCAGCTTGACGAGCTTTTGCGCCACCTCCTCGGGCCGGCGCGTCGCGCCCTTGGCGAAGGCTTCGCGCACGCCAGGGTTCCAGTGGGCGGCGACGTCGGAGTCCGCCTGCGCCTGGGTAAGCCTGGTCTTCACCAGGCCGGGATTGGCGGCGTAGACCGCGATCGCCGAATTCTCGTGCCGCAATTCCTCGTCGAGGATCTTGGTGAATTGCACCACCGCCGCCTTGGAGGCGGCGTAGGCCGACATGCCTTTCGGCCGGCCGCCGTCCATGTTGACGATGACGCCGTGATTCTGCCGGCGCATGACGCCCAGCGCGGCGTGCGTCATCAGATAGAGGCCGAGGACGTTGGTGGTGAGGTCGCTCCACCAGATGGCGGGATCGCTCTCCCACACCGCGCCGAGCGAGTTGGACGTTCCGGCATTGTTGAACAGAAGGTCCAGAGGCGCGTCGGCCTCGCCAAAGGTTTCGGCGAAAAAGCGCTCGACCGCCGTCCTGTCGGTGACGTCGAGGCCGTGGGGAACCAGCGTGCCGTCCGTCATCGCCTGCCGCCAGCGCTCGGCCATGCGCGCCTCGTCGCGCGCCACCGCGTGGACGGTGAAGCCCGCGCCGAGCAGCGCCTCGACGAGAGCGACACCGATGCCCTGGCTGGCACCGGTCACGATTGCGGTCTTGGCCACCTCTTTCCTCCCGTCATCATGCTGAAATCCGGCGTATCACCGGGTTCACATAGCAAGGATGGCGGTCTTGGCGAACAGGATGCGGATGGCAGGACAGGGGACAGAAGCCGGATAGCAACGTGGACGTGGAAGGATGCGACTGGCGGCCGGGAGGAAAAGGCCTAAAGCGTCTCAGGGCTCCAGTTCGGAATCCCAGTAGAGATAATCGAGCCAGCTTTCGTGCAGGTGATTCGGCGGAAACAGCCGGCCGTTGTTGTGCAGGTCGTAGACGCTGGGCTGGAAGGGCTTCTGCCGCGGCTCCATGCCGGCGGTCTTGGGCAGGAGATTGCCTTTTTTGAGGTTGCAGGGCGAGCAGGCGGCGACGACGTTGTCCCAGGTGCTCAAGCCCCCTTTCGAGCGGGGGATGACGTGATCGAAGGTCAGATCGTGGGTCGACCCGCAATACTGGCACTCGAAGCGGTCGCGCAAGAAGACGTTGAAGCGGGTGAACGCGGGATACTTGGCGGGTTTGACGTAGGACTTAAGGCAGACGACCGACGGGAGTTTCATCGAGAAGTTCGGACTTCGAACCGTCTTGTCGTATTCTGCAAGGATTGTGACACGGTCCAGGAAAACCGCCTTGATCGCATCCTGCCATCCCCAGAGCGACAATGGATAGTAGCTCAAGGGTCGATAGTCGGCGTTCAATACGAGCGCAGGTGCCAGTTCCGAAGTCACCGCAATCGTCAAGGAGGGTCTCCTTCACAAAAAACGACTTGCGTCGATTTGCGCGGACTATCGTGTCCTATCATGTCGCCTTTGTGAAGCCTGAACGGCGACTTGCCGGGGGATAGGGACGTTTGTCCTTCTATCCCGCCTGGTCCGGACCGGCTTCCGCCAGGCCGACGGGGGCGGCGTCGCGCGCGGTGATCGCGCGATAATAGGCCCAGAACAGGCGCGCGGCGGTCGCGCGGTAGGGGGCCCAGACCTCTGCCATCCCCGCCAGGGCCTTGGCCTTCGGCCGTTCCGTCAGTGCGAAGGCATCGGCGACGGCCACCTGCAGCGCGAGATCGCCGGAGGGGAATACGTCCGGGTGGCCGAGCGAGAAGAGCAGGTACGATTCGGCCGTCCAGGGCCCGATCCCGGGAAGGCGCACCAGTTCGGCGATCGCGTCCTCCGCCGGGGCTGCGGCAATTCGCCCGAAGTCGAGTTCGCCGTCGGCCACCGCCAGGGCGAGCGCCAGGATCGTGCGGTGCTTGGCGCGCGACAGGCCGGCGGCGCGATAGACCGTCTCGGGCGCGCCGAGGATCGCCGCCGGGTCGTCGAGGTCGAGGGCCGCGTCGAGCCGGCCGAAGATGGCGGCCGCGCTGGCGCGTGACACCTGCTGGCCGATCATCGTCGCCACCAGGCCCTTGAGCCGGTCCGGGTTCTTGCGCAGCGGCAGCGGCCCGGCGCGATCGATGACCGTAGGAAGCCGGTCGTCCAGAGCCCGCAAGGCCTTGAGCGATGCCGCAAGGTCGGCCTCGCTGGCAATCCGCCCGCCGGCCTGGACGGGCGCGTTCTGCGGTTTTTTGTGAAGGGCACTGGCCACGGCCGGTCTCTCTTGCCAAGTCGGGAGAGGTGGAGCGCGGGAACAAAGGGCAGTGATGAGCGATCGGCAACCCGTTTTTCGATTTGCACCGAGCCCCAATGGCGAACTGCATCTCGGCCATGCCTATTCCGCCCTCGTCAATCATGCCATGGCGCGGGAGACCGACGGCCGTTTTCTCCTGCGCCTGGAGGACATCGACCGCGCCCGTTGCACCATTGCCTACGAGCGCCAGATCGAGGACGACCTGGCCTGGCTCGGCATCGATTGGGACGAGGTGCCGCGCCGCCAGTCCGAACACTTCGCCGACTACCAGGCGGCTCTCGAGGCGCTGGTGGACGCCGGCCTGGTCTATCCCGCCTTCATGACGCGCGGCGAAATCCGCGCCACCGCCGAGCGCTTCACCGAGGAGGAAGGCCGGCCCTGGCCACGCGATCCCGACGGCGCGCCGCTTTATCCGGGCTTCGACCGGGGGCTTTCGGCGGACGAGCGCCAGAGCCGCATGGAGGAGGGCGCGCCCTACGCCTGGCGCCTCGACATGGCGGCCGCGCTCGCTGAGGTCGGACAGTTGTCGTGGCAGGAGACGGGGGCCTCGCCCGACGGCGAGACCGGCACGATCCCCGCCGATCCGGCCGCCTGGGGCGACGTCGTGCTGGGGCGCAAGGACGCGCCGACCAGCTATCATCTGGCCGTGGTCGTGGACGACGCCTTACAGGGCGTCACCCACGTGGTGCGCGGCCGCGACCTGTTCTTCTCGACTGCCGTGCATCGCCTGCTCCAGGCGTTGCTGGGCCTCCCGACGCCCACCTACCACCATCACGACCTGATCTTCGGCGAGGACGGACGCAAGCTGTCGAAAAGCGCCCGCGACGCTTCGCTCCGCTCGTTGCGCGAAGCGGGAATGACGGCGAAGGATGTTCGGCGGATGGTAGGAGTAGCGGGGTGAGGGGGAAGGGGCGTCAACTTGAAACAGAATACGATGAAAGTGTTTCAATGAGGAGCGTTGGGATGGATGGAAAGCAGTCGCCAGATACGATGCTCTTAGACCGTCTGTCCTTGGGAGATAGGCTAATGTCCCCGCCGCACTGTCGTAACGTCTTGCTGTTGCGGGAGCCGCAGCCGCGACGTTCTTGCTACTTCAAGTCGATCTGTCGAATAAAAGCAGAAGACTTTCTACGCCGCCCTCTATGACGTCTCGATATGGCAGAAAACCAGCGGAAAGTGAGCCACGAATAGCAATTTTGTTCTCCTTAGCATGACAAATGAACCATTTGCAGTCTTGAGGAAAAAGGGAAGGAACCACGTTCAGCACATATGAGCGAAGCATAGCTTTCCCCAAGCCCCTCCCTATGAACTGCTCATCACCGATAAATAGATCGACAGCCACACCGTCGTTCTCGCCTATCTCAGACGCAAAATCAGGATAATCCCGAAGAAAATAGCACTGCAATTTCCCAAAAGGCTCGCCATTATAAAAAGCTATATGGCAATTCGTGGGGTGGCTTGGATCGAGGCGTTCAGAATATTTACTATTAACTTCATCTATTGTTATCGGAGAATTCTGATAGTGAGCGCGCATATGAGGGTTATTTAGCCATTCACATAATATCGGAAAATCTGCTTCGGTCAGCGATCTGAAAACAATCATCTGGCTGTGCCTTTAGGTCGATTGCTCGACAGGTTCTACTCGCACATCGCCCACGGGTATCCAATCATGGAGCTTAGGGCGTGGGCCGGAGATAGTCGGTGTAATTGGCTTGCGTCCGTGATGCCTCTCAAGGCTGTGCTCAGCGTTGAAGAAGGCTGAGCCACTAGTTCCTTACTAATCGAGGCATCCGCCGATGCCGAATCCTTTCAAATCTGCAACAGAATTATGAATTCTGTTTCGGCGTTTCCATACTGCTTCCGCTTCTTTATGAGCCGTAGAGCGGCTCCCACTTCACGCTGCCTCTCCCGCAATCGGCCGCGGCTCGATCCGCGCAATCTCCTCTTTCTTCGCTTCGGCCTCGACAGCAAGATCGTAGGAGCGTTGAAGGTTGAGCCAGAGGTCGGGCGTCGTGCCGAAGTAGCGCGCGAGGCGTAGCGCCGTATCCGGCGTCACCGGGCTCTCCTCGCGCACCAGGCGCTCGATCCGGGTGCGCGGAATGTGAAGCGCCTTTGCCAGGGCGTAGGGGCTCAAGGCCAGGGGAGCCAGGAAGTCCTCGCGGAGAATTTCCCCCGGATGAATGGGGGGCGTGATTTTGAGCGTCATTCCAGCCCTCCTTGGCATGATTCAGTGATAGTCGATGATTTCGACATCCTCGATACCAGCGTCCGTCCAGCGGAAGCAGATGCGCCACTGGTCATTGATCCGGATCGAATGCTGCCCCACCCGGTCACCTCTTAAGATTTCGAGTCGATTGCCAGGCGGGACCCGCAAATCGTCAAGAGCGCCGGCACTGTCCAGATACCGCAACTTGCGCTGGGCAACACGAACGAGGTCGGCGGGAAAACCCTTGGGAGCACGACCCCTCGCGACTGCCTCGACATATTTGCCTCTGAACGACCGGATCATCCCCCTTGTCCCTTGGTATCGCAATATGATACGAAAGATCGACAAGATCAAGGTACGGCATCGCGCTACGATACCATAACTGATTGGCCACAGCCCCACTACGGCACGCAAACGCTGTTGCAGTCGAACGGGCCGCTCAGGCCGATTTGTCCTCCGCCTCCGCCTCCGCCTCCGCCTCCGGTTCGGGTTTGCCCCAGTTCATTATCTTCGAACCGACCCGGCGCGGCGGCGATACGGGTGCGTGCCCCAGCCAGTCGCGAAGCGCCGAATCGAATTCCGCGCGCTCGTCGTCGTCGAACAGGCGTTTCGGAAGCACGTGGGCCGTCGTGTTCGAGAGCCAGAAATAATAGCGCTCGCCATCTTCCTCGACGTCCTGAAGGCTGTCCCAGGGGCAAAACCAGCTCTGCTGGCGGACGAGAACCGAAACGCCGCTTGCGTCGACGGTCATCTCGAAGGGAACGTTCACCGCCTCGCGCACCTCCAGGAAGCCTTCCCAGAAGCCTTTGATCAATCCTCGAAAAAAGCGATAGAGCAGCCAGGACAAGAGCGGACCGGCGGCGGCCGCTCCGGCCATGATGCCGGCCACCGCCCACCAGTTTCCCTTCTTCCAGGGGCCGAAGGCGACCGCCAGACCGATCCCGAGTGTGCATAGGGTGATCAGGGCGCAAAAGGGTCCGAGCGGCAGCGGCCCCTTTGTGCCGTGGCGCACGGCCATATGGTCGTCCAGGCTCAGCTCGAATTGTTTGGTGAAGGTGGGGCCGGCGGACGTTCGCCAGATCTTCGGAACGCCTGATCCGCCCATGTCATTTTCCTTGCCATAAAAGCCGTCGGAACGGAGGCCGATCCACAGGATTACCCTCGGCCGGTCCGGGCCACGTCACGGCGGCCGGGCCAACGAGGTTTCGGACTATCCTAGGCTCGCTCGCCGCCTACTCCACCCCCAAAAATCGCGTGAGCTCCCGCGCGGCGGCTGCGCCGGCGCGATTGGCGCCGATGGTGGAGGCCGAGGGGCCGTAGCCGACCAGATGCACGCGTGGGTCCTTGGCGACCTGGGTCGCCAGTCGGCCGGTCATCACGATGCCGCCGTTCGCCTCCCGCAGACCGAGCGGCGCCAGATGATCGAGCGAACTGCGAAACCCCGTGCACCAGAGGATGACGTCAACGGCCTCTTCGGTGCCGTCGGCCCAGCGCACGCCCGTCTCGGTGATCTCGGAGAACATCGGCCGACGGTTCAGGGCGCCGCGCTTCCGCGCCGCCTCGATCGCCGGGGTCGACGGCAGCCCCGTTACCGAGACGACGGAACCCGGCGGCAGCCCGCGCCGCACGCGATCCTCGACCCGGGCGACGGCGGCACGCCCGTCTTCGGGGGTGAATGGCGTGTCGCGAAACGTGATCGGCCGGCGCGTCACCCACAGCGTGTCGGTCACCTGCGAGATTTCATCGAGCAGCTGGATGGCCGAAATGCCGCCGCCGACGACCAGCACGCGGTCGCCTCGAAACGCGTCCGCCCTCTGGTAGTCGCGGGTGTGGAGTTGCCGGCCGCCAAACCGGTCGGCGCCCGGATAGTCCGGAATGTAGGGGGTTTCCCAGGTTCCCGTGGCGTTGATCAGGCCGCGCGCCGAGAACAGGCCGCGATCGGTCTCGATCCGAAGGCGTTCGCCCCGATCGCAGACGACCTTGACGGAGACGGGCCGCGCGATCGGCAGCCCGAACGTCTTTTCGTAGAGCGCGAAATAGTCGGGCACGGCGGTCGAGGCTCGGACCGTCCCCGTCTCGTCTCCCACGGCTTCGGCAAAGCTCAGTCCCGGCAAGTCGTGGATGCGGTTGACGGTGCTCAGCGTCAGCGACGGCCAGCGGAACTGCCAGGCGCCGCCCGGCTGCGGTGCATGGTCGAAGACGACGAACCCCTTGCCGGGAGAAATGCCGAGGCGCTGCAGGTGATAGGCCGAGGACAGTCCCGCCTGGCCGGCGCCGATCACCGCGATGTCGATCTTGACCGCTATGTGGGACACTGAAACTTTCCGTCACGACCACAGATTCGCCGAACATGGTATTCGTCCACCGGCGGCGCCATCCCCATAGCCGACCAAGGCTCGAACGGGCGAGCTGGGCTTTTCGTCAAACCGTACAGAAAGAGCAGCAATGACGGTCTTTCCGACCATCGAGGACGGCAGCGCCTTCAAGTCATGGCGATCGGACCGCGATCTCTGGCTGCCGCTGGTCCGCGAAATCGTGCGCGTCGAGAAACTTCCGGCGACGATGTTCGCCGCCTATGGCACGGGAACCAACCTCGTCGTCGATCTTGGTGGGGGACGGGTGCTGAAAGTGTTTCCGCCGATCCATCGAAGTCAGTTCATCTCCGAACGCGCGACGCTGCGGGTCCTGGAGGGGCAGCTGTCGCTGGCCATTCCGACGATCGTCGCGGACGGAGAGCGGGACGGCTGGTCCTATCTCGTCATCACGCGGTTGGCGGGCGTGCTGGGATCTCAGGCCTGGCCGCAACTGCCGGAAGCCGACAAGGAGCGGGTGTTGGCCGAGATCGGCCGCGCAATCGCCGAGGTGCAGTCGGTGCCGCCCGGCGATCTGGCATCGATCGAACCGGACTGGCCGACCTTCATCGCGCGGCAGATCGCCGGGTGCAAGGAGCGGCATGCCCGCCAGGGTTTGGCGCCGCGCCTGTTGTCCGATCTCGACGCGCTGCTCGCCGAGGCATCCTCGATCGTGCCGATGGATGCGCCGCCCGTGATCCTGACCGGCGAATGGATCCCCGAGAATTTCCTGCTGGCGGAAGACGACGGGCATTGGCGGCTCGCCGGTCTCATCGACTTCGGCGATGTGATGACGGGGTGGCGGGAATACGACCTTCTTGGCCCCAGTGCCTTCATGTGCGCCGGCCGTCCGAAACGGGTCCGCCGCCTGCTGGAAGGGTATGGCGTGCCGCCTCGCGATGCGGATCCGACGATGCGGCGGCGTCTGCTCACGCTGATGCTGCTCCACCGGGCGAGCGACCTCCGCAATGTCGACATCGAGGGATGGGAGGACCGGATTGGCAGGCTGACCGATCTGGAAGAGCTGATCTGGCCGTTCGAAGAGCAGGATTGAAGACGCACTCAGCCGCCGCCGATGCGCGACCCTTTAGGTCGTGTCAGCCCAGAACGGAGAGCCAGAAGGTCAGCGTGACCACCGAGAGCAGCGTGGTCAAAAGGATGGTGGTCGCCGCCAGCCGCTCGCCGGAGCCGAAGAAGGTCGCGAGCACATAGGAGTTGACGCCGGCCGGGCAGGCGGCGGTGAGCACGGCGACCTTGAGCCAAAGCGGCGGCAGCACCAGGACGCCGAAGAGATAGACCATCGCCGGCAGGGCGACGAGCGACAGCGCCGAGCAGATCAGCGGCGGCAGCAGGTCGCCGCGGATCGCGTAGCGGTCGAGCGACATTCCGAGGGCGAACAGCGCGACCGGACCGGCGGTGGTCGCCAGCGACCGTGTCACCTCGTTCAGAAGGCCGGGCAGAGGCTGCCCCGAAAGGCGCCACAGGAATCCGCAGAGGATGCCGATGATGAGCGCGTTCGACGCCAGCCGCTTCAGGATGCGCACCAGCGTCTCGCGTGGGGTGGAGGCTTCCATGGCGGTGCCCGCCTCGTGCGCGTCGAGCACGGCGGCACGCTCGATCAGCAGCGTCGAGGCCAGCATCATCACCGGCATGTGGATCGAGATGATCAGGAACAGCGGATGCAGTCCGGTGTCACCATAGGCCCGCTCGACCGCGGGAATGGCGACGAACACCGTATTGGTGAAGCTGGCGGAGATGCCGGCGATCACGCTCTTGCGGCGGTCGGCCTTGGCGAACCATCGGATGAGGAGGGTTCCGGCCGTCCAGACCACGGCCACGGCGCCGAAATAGATCGTCCAGATGGAGAAGGGGTTGGCTTCGTCGAAATCCGCGGTCACCACCGTGCGGAACAGCAGCATCGGCACCGCGACGACGAACACGTATTTCGCCAGCGCGTCGCCCTGGTCGGCACTGAGGAGCCGGGCGCGAGCGATGGCATAACCGACGAAAACCACGCCGAAGATCGGAACGATGACGTTGAGGATGGTTTGCATGGCGCCCGGACGAGTTGATCGTCAGCCGATACCGGCCTGGAACCTGAAGTGCAATGCCGCTGCGCGCAGGCCACCCGGACGCCAACCGCACGACTGGGGTGCCCCCCGCACTGCCAGGATGAAGCGGCGGCGGTGCGGAAGTTGCGGCTGAAGGTCGCGCAATCGGTCGATCCGACCTATATGCATCGGATACGCCCTCCAGCCGGAGACTGACCGTTCATGTCGACCTTCATGACCTTCCTGGCGGTGATCGCCCTGGGCGCGGTGTTGGCCGTGCTCGTCCTGGGGCTGGGCAACATGATGCGCGGCGGTCCCGGCAACACGTCGCAGAAGCTGATGCGTGCCCGCGTCATGCTCCAGGCCGTGGCCCTGGTGTTCATCGTCGGCGCCCTGCTTTTTGCGCGCTAGGGTGTTTTGCGGCCGGGGGAAATCACCTGACGTCGCATAAATGCGACTAAACCAAAGAGATAGAGCGGGGCTCGAACGGAGATTGAGAGTGCATCCCGTTCCAGCACGAGGCTCTCTTCCGACAGAGACGTGATGGTCAGGCTCAACAAGATCTATACGAGGACCGGCGACGCCGGCACGACCGGGCTCGCGTCCGGTGAACGGCGGCCGAAATGCGATCGGCGCTTAGCGGCGATCGGCAGCATCGACGAGGCCAATGCCGTGATCGGCCTGGCACGGCTTCATGCCGAGGGCGAACTCGACGCCACGCTCGCTCGCGTTCAGAACGATCTCTTCGATCTCGGTGCCGATCTCGCCGTGCCGGAGAGCGATCCGCCGCCGGCCTTCGAGCGGCTGGCGATCGTCGATGCCCAGGTCGAGCGGCTGGAGCGTGAGATCGACGCATTGAACCAGCGGCTGGAGCCGCTGACTTCCTTCGTCTTGCCGGGCGGCAGCCCTGCCGCCGCCCACTGCCATCATGCCCGCACCGTGGTCCGCCGGGCCGAGCGCGACATGGTCGAATTGATGCGGGAGGACGGCGAGACGGTTTCGCTGGCGGCGCTGAAATACGCCAACCGGCTGTCGGACCTGCTCTTCGTCGCCGCCCGAATCGCCAATGACGATGGCCGCTCGGATGTTCTCTGGCAGCCGGGGCAGACGCGTTAGCGATGCAAAAGGCCTCGGCTTTGACGATGGCGGCCGGTTCGCTTATTCGCCGTTGTGGATCGTGATTCCGAGCGTTCGTCTCTCCGAAGTCCGGAGACGAAACGAGCGCCGGGCTCACCACGCGGAACGATCAGGAGTACGATCAGCATGAAGGTTCTCGTCGCCGTCAAGCGGGTGGTCGACTACAACGTCAGCGTTCGGGTGAAGCCCGACGGGACCGGGGTCGAGCTCGCCAACGTGAAGATGAGCATGAACCCGTTCGACGAGATCGCCGTCGAGGAAGCCGTGCGGCTGAAGGAGGCGGGAACGGCGAGCGAGGTGGTGGCGGTGTCCGTCGGCCCCCAGAAGGCGGCCGACACGATCCGCACAGCGCTGGCCATGGGCGCCGACCGGGGGCTTCTGATCGCCACCGACGAGAAGGTCGAGCCGTTGGCTGTCGCCAAGCTCCTCAAGGCCGTGGTCGAAGACGAAAAACCGGACGTGGTGCTGCTCGGCAAGCAGGCGATCGACGACGACTGCAACCAGACGGGCCAGATGCTCGCCGCGCTTCTCGGCTGGAGCCAGGGCGCGTTTGCCAGCAAGGTCGAGTTCGGCGAGGGACGCGCGGTCGTCACCCGCGAGGTCGACGGTGGCCTGCAGACGGTGGAGCTCGCGATGCCGACGATCGTCACCGCCGATCTGCGCCTGAACGAGCCGCGCTATGCTTCGCTGCCGAACATCATGAAAGCCAAGAAGAAGCTGATCGCCGAAAAGACGCCGGCCGACTACGGAGTCGACATTGCGCCCCGGCTGACGGTTCTGAAGACGTCCGAGCCGCAAAAGCGCGGCGCCGGCGCCAGGCTCGCCTCGGTGGACGAGCTGATCGACAAGCTGAAGAACGAAGCCGGCGTGCTTTGAGCGGGCGGAAGGGATCGACATGACCACGCTACTGATCGCCGAACACGACAATAAGACGTTGTCCGAACAGACGGCCAAGGCGCTCTCCGCCGCGCGCGAGCTGGGCGCCGAGGTCCACGTGCTGGTGGCCGGAGAGGGGGCGGGGCCGGTTGCCGATGCGGCCGCCAAGCTCGCCGGCGTCGCCAAGGTGCTTCACGCCGACGGCCCGCTCTACGGCCATCAGCTCGCCGAGCCGTTGGCGGTCCTGATCGTCGAGCTCGCGGGCGGCTACGATGCGCTGCTGGCTCCGGCGACGACCGTCGGCAAGGCGGTGATGCCGCGCGTTGCCGCGCTGCTTGACGTGATGCAGATTTCCGACGTCATTGCCGTCCGCGGCAAGGAGTTCGACCGGCCGACCTATGCCGGCAACGCCATCGAGACGGTGGTCTCCTCCGATCCCAAGCTGGTGATGACGGTGCGCACCTCGGCCTTCAAGGCGGGGGGAGAGGATGGCTCGGCATTAGTCGAGCCGATCGGGGCGGCCGAAGATCCGGGTCTGTCGGCCTTCGTTTTCGAACAGCTCGACCAAGGTGGCCGGCCGGAGCTCGGCGATGCCAGGATCGTGGTCTCCGGCGGTCGTGCGCTGGGCTCGAAGGAGAAGTTCGAGGAACTCATCCTGCCGCTCGCCGACAAGTTGGGGGCCGCGGTCGGCGCGTCGCGCGCCGCCGTCGATGCCGGCTATGCGCCGAACGACTGGCAGGTCGGCCAGACCGGCAAGATGGTGGCGCCGGAACTCTATATCGCGGCCGGCATTTCGGGGGCGATCCAACATGTTGCGGGGATTACGGACTCGCGCGTGATCGTGGCGATCAACAAGGACGAAGAGGCGCCGATCTTCCAGGTCGCCGACTATGGCCTTGTGGGCGATCTCTTCCAGATTCTTCCCGAATTGAAGGACAAGGTATGAGCGGCGTCCTGTCCTTTTGACGCTGGCGGCGCGGGGCGATAGGGTCGCCGCGATTTTCGAGGAAAGGCGGCTTGCGGGCGATGGGGCACGGCATCAAGACGGTCGGAATTATCGGCGCCGGGCAGATGGGCAGCGGCGTGGCGCACGTCACGGCAAGCGCTGGTTTTGACGTCATCCTTCAGGATCTGGGCGCCGCGCGCGTCGCCGAATGTATCGAGCGGATCGGCGACGAGCTGGAAAAGGAGGTCGCGGCCGGCAAGATCAGCACCGAGGACAGGGCGGCCGCGCTGGCCCGCATCACGCCGGCCGAATCCATCCGCGACCTGGCCGACTGCGATCTCGTCATTGAGGCGGCGATCGAGGACGAGACGGTCAAGCGCAAGATCTTCCAGCAGCTCTCCGCCGTCCTCAAGAAGGGCGCGATCATCGCCACCAACACCTCCTCGCTGTCGATCACGCGGCTTGCCGCGGTGACCGACCGGCCGGAGCGGTTCATCGGCATCCACTTCATGAATCCGGCGCCGGTGATGCGGCTGGCCGAACTGGTGCGCGGCATCGCCACCGAGGAGACGACCTTCCAGGAATCCAAGGCCTTCGTCGAGGCGCTGGGCAAGTCGATCGTCACTTCGGAAGACTTTCCGGCCTTCATCGTCCATCGCGTCCTGGTGGCGATGATCAACGAGGCGATCTACACGCTCTATGAGGGCGTCGGCACGGTCGAAAACATCGACGCGGCCATGCGGCTCGGCGCCAACCATCCGATGGGCCCGCTGCAGCTCGCTGACTTCATCGGTCTCGACACCTGCCTGTCGATCATGCACGTGCTGCACGACGGCCTGGCGGACTCGAAGTACCGGCCATGCCCGCTCCTGGTGAAATACGTCGAGGCCGGCTGGCTCGGCCGCAAGACCGGCCGCGGCTTCTACGACTATCGCGGCGAAACGCCGGTCCCGACGCGATAAGATGTCGATTCCGCGGGCGGATCGGACGGCCGGCCGAGGTGCCACGGTGGACTCCCGACAGCCCCGCTACGTCATCTCGAACCTTCGCGAGCGGCCCGAATTCTGTGACGTCGTCGCCGATCGTATCTGGCAGGCCTGGTGGAAAGACGCGGGCCATCCGCTGTCGCGCGTTCACGACCATATGCAGGAGATGCTCGACGAGCGGCCGTTGCCGTTCGGCCTCGTCGCCCATGAGGAGGGCCGTTACCTGGGCTCCTGCCTGATCATCGAGTGCGATCTCGAAGAGCGGCCGCAGCTCGCGCCTTGGGTGGCCGCGGTCTGGGTCGATCCCGAGTATCGGAGCCGAGGCGTGGGCCGGACGCTGGTTCGCCGTGGCGAGCGCGCGGCGCTCGATCTCGGACACGACGCCGTCTATCTCTGCGCGCTGCCGGAAAAATGCTCCTTCTACCAGGATCTCGGGTGGCGCCCCGTGGAGGAGGGCGTCGGGCCGCACGGCCTCACTGTTCTGTCTCGTTCGCGAGAGAGCTGAAACCACCCGGGTCGGCTGCCGTTACGAACGGAGAAGGGCCGCGAT
This sequence comes from Consotaella aegiceratis, assembly GCF_036541425.1. Classification (NCBI taxonomy): domain Bacteria; kingdom Pseudomonadati; phylum Pseudomonadota; class Alphaproteobacteria; order Hyphomicrobiales; family Aurantimonadaceae; genus Consotaella; species Consotaella aegiceratis. The sequence goes on along the minus strand of NZ_JAZHFT010000001.1, from coordinate 182,065 downwards.
TGCCTCGTCCGGCCCGCGCAGCTGGAATCGGAGAACGGCATGTTGGAGGGCGGATGCTTCTGCGGCGCGGTTCGCTATCGGATCGACGGCGAGGTGCTGGAAAGCGCCATCTGCCATTGCCATAGCTGCCGCAAGACGGCCTCGGCCCCCAACCTGCCGTTCGTCACCGTCGATCAAACCGCGTTCTCGGTGGTGCGAGGGGAGCCACGCGAATACAGGTCCTCGCCGCCCGTTACTCGAACCTTTTGCGGTACGTGCGGCTCCCCGCTCGCCTATCGGCACGACTCCGAGCCCAAGACGCTCGATGTCACCGTGGTCAGCCTGGATGAGCCCGAAGCGACGCCCCCCACCCTTCCACCTCTGGACCAGCGAAAAACTGTCGTGGGAGGTGATCGTCGATGAATTGCCGGCCTATCCGCGAAGCCGCTCGGAAGGGCTGTCGCCAGCGTCTTCGCAGGAGTGAAGCCGGCACCGTCCGGCGTCAGGCCGCGTTCTTTCCCCGCAACGCGTCGATCAGCTTGACGGCGTCGGCGCTGGCCCAGTCGGCGGGACCGTTGATGGAGGCGCGGGCGCAGCCGTTTTCGTCCACGAGCAGCGAAACGGGCAGGCCGAAGGCGAGACCGCGCCCCTTCAGATCGTTGAAGATGCCCATGGTGGAATCGGTCAGGAGCGGCAGCGCCTCAAGCCCGATCTCGTCATAGAAGGCGCGCGGCTTGTCGGAGGCCCCCAGATCGACGTTGATCGGGACGACGGCGAAGTCGCCGCCGCCTTCCTCGCGTTGCAGCTGATCGAGCGCCGGCATCTCTTCACGGCAGGGCACGCACCACGTCGCCCAGATGTTGACGAGCAGGGACTGACCGGAATAGCCGTCTAACTTCATGTCCTGGCCGGCGTCGTCCTTGAAGGTCAGGGCCGATACGTCGAACGGCTCGGCGAGCGGCTGCACGGCGGCCACTTCGCCCTGCGCCGCCTGGTCGAGCGCCTCGCGCAGGCTGTCGTCGGCCGGGCAGGAGGCGACTTGATTGCCAGAGCCGCTTTCCATCACGTATATCCCGGCAGCGCCGGCCACCAGTCCGGCGGCGAGCGCCAACCCCGCGATCGCCCCGAGTTTCATACCGGTTTTCGGATGCCGTTCAGCCATTGATCGAGAGACCTTTCGGATAACGCCATGAGCGAGAAGACAAGCAACGAAATGTGGGGCGGGCGCTTCGCCTCCGGTCCGGCCGCCATCATGGAGGAGATCAACGCCTCGATCGACTTCGACAAGCGTCTTTATGCCGAAGATATCGCCGGATCAAAGGCGCATGCCGCCATGCTGGCCGAACAGGGCATCATTGAGGCCGCGGACGCCGAGCGGATCGCGCAAGGGCTGGATCAGATCGCGGCCGAGATCGCCGAGGGCCGCTTCAGCTTTTCGCGCGAGCGCGAGGACATCCACATGAATGTCGAGGCGCGGCTGGCCGAGATCGTCGGACCGGCGGCTGGGCGGTTGCACACGGCGCGCTCGCGCAACGATCAGATCGCGTTGGATTTCCGGCTCTACGTCAAGTCGGCGCTGCAGACGACGGAAAAGGCACTCACCGACCTGATGACGGCGCTCATCGCCAAGGCCGAGGTGCATGCCGAGACGGTGATGCCGGGCTTCACGCATCTTCAGACGGCGCAGCCGGTGACCTACGGCCATCACTGTTTGGCCTATGTCGAGATGTTCGCCCGCGACCGTTCGCGCTGCCAGGATGCGGTGGAGCGGCTCGACGAATGTCCGCTCGGCGCCGCCGCTTTGGCCGGCACGGGCTTTCCGATCGACCGGCACAGGACGGCCGCCGCCCTCGGCTTCCGCGAACCGACGCGCAATTCCATCGACAGCGTCTCCGATCGCGACTTCGCGCTCGAATTTCTGTCGATGGCGGCGATCACCGCGACGCATCTCTCCCGCATGGCCGAGGAGATCGTCATCTGGTCGACGCCGCAATTCGGCTTCGTGCGGCTGTCCGACGCCTTCTCGACCGGCTCCTCGATCATGCCGCAGAAGAGGAACCCGGACGCGGCCGAGCTGGTGCGGGCGAAGACGGGCCGTATCAACGGCGCGCTGGTCTCGCTGCTGACAGTGATGAAGGGCCTGCCGCTCGCCTATTCCAAGGACATGCAGGAAGACAAGGAGCAGGTGTTTGACGCGGTCGACAACCTTGCCCTGGCGCTGGCGGCGATGACCGGCATGGTGCGCGACCTCACCGTCAACGTCGAGGCGATGCGCAAGGCTGCCGGCTCGGGCTATTCCACCGCCACCGACCTGGCCGACTGGCTGGTGCGCGAACTGAAGATGCCGTTTCGTGAGGCGCACTACGTCACCGGCCGCGCCGTCGCGCTCGCCGAGGAGCAGGGGATCGGCTTGGAACAGTTGCCGCTCGACGTGCTGCAGTCGCTCGACCGCCGCATCACGGCGGAGGTCTATGCGGTCTTGAGCGTCGAGGCGTCGGCGGCCAGCCGTCTGAGCTATGGCGGCACCGCACCCGACAATGTGCGCGCCCAGGCGTCCGGATGGCGGCAGCGGCTCGCCGCCATCTAGACGACGTGCCCTTGGCGGGGCGTCGGATGCGCGCTATCAGCAGAGGACGCGGACCGCGCGGGCCGCGAGGGGAACGAAGAGCGAAACGCAGATGACGACACGATGGAAGCCGGTGGTTTGCCTTTGCCTTGGCCTCGCTGTGCTGGCGGTCGGCGGTTGCGGGCGCAAGGGGCCGCCGCTCAAGCCGCAGAGCCAGGAGGAGGTTAAGATCGATCCCGACGAGGATCGTGCGTCGAGCTCGACGGTGACGGCGACGACAAGCCGCGACAAGGCGATCTCGGATGTGATGAGCACCGATGACGACGACGATGTCGATGCACCCCAGGCCCGCCGCAACGAGGATGCGAAGAAAAAGACGTTCTTCCTGGATTTTCTGCTGAACTAGCCGTCGGGGCCCTCCCGTCGACCTTCCGAGCATCGATTGCAAGCCTCGTGCTGACCCTCAACGGGCCCTGACCATGAACCATTTCGAGTATCGCGACGGCACGCTCTTTGCCGAGGCAGTGGATGTCCGAGCGATCGCGGCAGCGGTCGGAACACCGTTCTATTGCTATTCCACCGCCACTCTGGCCCGGCACTATCGCGTCTTTTCCGAAGCCTTCAGCGATATCGACGCGCTGGTCTGCTACGCCATGAAGGCCAATTCCAACCAGGCAGTTCTGGCGACGCTCGCCCGCTTGGGCGCCGGGGCGGACGTCGTCTCCGGCGGCGAGCTGACCCGGGCGCTGAAGGCCGGCATTCCGGCCGACAAGATCATGTTTTCCGGCGTCGGCAAGACGGCGGAGGAAATCGATCAGGCACTCGATGCGGACATCTTCTGCTTCAACATCGAGTCGGAGCCCGAGCTGGAGGCAATCTCGGCCCGCGCCACGGCGCTGGGACGCACCGCGCCGATCTCCTTCCGCATCAATCCGGACGTCGACGCGCGCACCCACGCCAAGATCTCCACCGGCAAGAAGTCGGACAAGTTCGGCATCGCCTTCGATCGCGCCGAGGCGGTCTACGATACGGCGCGATCGCTGCCGGGCGTCGAGGTGCATGGCATCGACATGCATATCGGCAGCCAGATCACCGAGCTCGAGCCGTTCGATCATGCCTTCGACCGGCTGGCCGGACTGGTGCGGCGACTGCGCGCCGCGGGGCATGCGATCGGCCACATCGATCTCGGCGGTGGCCTCGGCGTGCCCTATCGCAGCGACAACCAGCCGCCGCCCGCCCCGCCTGCCTATGCCGAGACCGTCAAGCGGCATGTGCGCGATCTGGGTTGCCGCGTGGTCTTCGAGCCCGGCCGCCTGATCGCCGCCAACGCCGGCATCCTGGTCGCCAGGGTGCTCTATGTGAAGGAGACCGGCGACAAGACCTTCGTGATCGTCGATGCGGCGATGAACGACCTGATTCGCCCGACGCTCTACGAGGCCTGGCATGACATCCGGCCGGTCACAGAGCCGGCGAGCGACGAGGTGGTCATCGCCGACGTGGTCGGCCCGGTGTGCGAGAGCGGGGACTTCATGGCCAAGGACCGCAGCCTCAGCCCGGTGAAGGCCGGCGATTTGGTCTATGTGGCCTCGGCCGGCGCCTATGGTGCGGTCCAGTCCGGCACCTACAACTCGCGGCCCCTGGTGGCCGAGGTTCTGGTCAAGGACGACCAGTTCTGCGCCGTGCGCCCACGCCAGACCGTCGAGGACCTGATCTCGCTCGACCGCTTGCCGCCCTGGCTCCACGGAGCCTGACGGCCATCTCGCAGCAACGATTTCATCACAGTCTCGTCAGCCGCCTCGCTCACGCCGTAAAGCGTGATACCCTTTGATGAAATCGTCGATGCTCCTGGGTGCGGCCGAATGATCAACGATGCGCGGAGACCGAGCCGATTCCGCAGTCGACGGCTGAGCTGGATTCGAGGCGGCGCCTATCTGTCGCTGGCGGTCGAACGGGCTTGGCCGACGGTTCTTGCCGCCGCCGGGGTGGTGGCGGTCTTCCTGACGCTGGCGTGGTTCGGCATCCTCTACGTGTTGCCGGCCTGGGCGCGCTTTGTCGTGCTCGGCCTGTTGGCGATCTGTCTCGGCATCGTGCTTTGGCGGGCGCGAGGTCTGTCGCTGCCGTCGCCGCAGCAGGTGGACGAGCGCGTGGAACTCGAGAGCCGGCTGTCGCATCAGCCGCTTCTGGCTCAATCCGACGCGGTGGCGAGCGACGATCCGTTCGCCGTGGCGCTGTGGCGCGAACATCAGCGGCGCATGGCCGAGCGCTTGCGCAACCTCACCGGCGGCAGCCCCAGGACGCGCACCGAGCGGCTGGATCCCTACGGTCTGCGCGCGGTGCTGGCCCTGCTTTTGGTGACCGCTTTCGCCTTTTCTTTCGGCTCGCGCGGCGGTCGCGTGGCCGATGCTTTCAGGCCGCCCGAGCAAGGGCCGATCGCGACTGCCCGGGTCGACGCCTGGGTGACGCCGCCGTCCTATACCGGACGGGCGCCGATCTTTCTGACCGGCGTGGATGTCGGCCCGCCGTCAGGCAGCATCGAGGTGCCGCAGGGCAGCGTCTTGTCGGTTCGGGTTTCGGATGGCACCGGCGCCGCCTTGCGCTTCACGCCGGCGAAGGGCGGGGAGGCGGTGGCCATCGAGCCGATGCCGTTGGACGACAAGGCGGTCGCCGGCGACGCTGCGGCCGAAACGGACGGCGGCGACCAGCCGCAGCCCAGCGAATACGAATACGAACTCGCCGATAGCGGCAGCATCGATCTCGCGAGCCGATCGGGCGCGCTCGGCCAATGGACCTTCTCGGTGCTGCCCGATGACGTGCCGACAATCGCCTTCGACGGCGAACCTGAAGAGGCACGCAACGGCGCGCTGCATCTCTCCTATACCGTGAGCGACGACTATGGCGTGCGCCAAGGCGGCGCCGATATCGAGGTGCTCGACGAGCATGTCGGCGACGACGCCCGGCCGCTCGTCCCGGCGCCGGAGATCCGGCTGGCGATGCCGCGGCGCACGCGCGGCGAGGCGCGCGCCCGCACCAGCATCGATCTCACCGAAAGTCCCTATGCCGGTGCCGAGGTGGCGATGACCCTGACTGCGGCGGATGACGCCGGGCAGATCGGCCGCTCCGAGGAGAAGCGCTTCCGGCTGCCCGCACGCCGCTTCTTCAACCCGCTGGCGCGTGCCGTCGTCGAGCAGCGCCAGATGCTGGCGCTCGACGCCAATGCGGCGCCGCGCGTCGTCGACATGCTCGACGCGGTGACCGTGCGCGGCGACGACTTCATCGAGCGCCCGGCCGACTATCTGGCACTGCGCGCCGTGCGCGAGCGCATCGCCAATGCCGCCAACGATGACGCCCTGCGCTCGGCGGTGGACTTCCTTTGGGAAATCGCCCTGGGGATCGAGGACGGCGACCTGTCGCTCGCCGAGCGGCGTCTGCGGGATGCGCGCGAGCGGTTGTCCGAAGCCCTGGAGAACGGCGCGTCGGACGAGGAGATCGACCGGCTCATGGACGAGCTGCGCCAGGCCATGCAGGACTATATGCAGGCGATGGCCGAGGCGATGAAGAACCTGCCGCCGATGACCCAGGACCAGCTCTCGAACATGCAGGAACTGAGGCCGCAGGACTTGAACCAGATGCTCGACCAGATCGAGGACCTGGCGAAGTCCGGCTCCAAGGACGCCGCGCAGCAGCTTTTGTCGGAACTGCAGTCGATGATGGACAATCTCCAGGCGATGCGGCCCGACCAGATGCCGCGCGGCAACCAGCAGAGCCCGATGCAGCAGCAGATGAACGAACTGGGCGAGATGCTGCGCCGCCAGCAGGAGCTGATGGACCAGACCTTCCAGCTCGGTCGCCGCATGGAGCAGCAGGGCCAACAGGGCGCGCAAGACCAACCCGGACAGCAAAGCCGGCAGGGCCAGCAGCCGGGGCAGGGCGGCGAGCCGATGACCGCCGAGGAGATGCAGAAGCTGATGGAGCAGCTCCAGGCGCAGCAGGGCCAGTTGCAGCAGGATCTCGAAGCGCTCCAGAAGCGGATGGAAGGGATGGGCATGCAGCCGTCCGATGCGCTGGGCGAGGCCGGCGAGGCGATGGGCAATGCCGAGGGAGCGCTCGGCCAGAGCGACGACGGCACCGCCGTGACCGAACAGGGGCGGGCGCTCGAGGCGATGCGCCGCGGCGGCCAGCAGATGATGGAACAGATGCAGCAGGCCATGCAGCCGGGACCGGGCCAGCCCGGCAACACCGGCCCGGGATTTGCGCGCGGCCCGCAGGGCCCGTCCGGCCGCGATCCGCTCGGCCGTCCGCGGGCGCGGCGGGGGCCGGAGTTCGGCGAGAACGTCGAGGTGCCGGACGAGATCGACATTCAGCGCGCCCGGCAGATCCTGGATGCGATCCGCGAACGGCTCGGCAACGCGCTCTCGCCGCAGCTCGAGCGGGAATATCTGGAACGGCTTCTGAAGACCCCCTGAGAGGAACGTGCCTGCCGAATTGCAGCTCGTCTCGCCGGTGAAGAAGCCCGGTCAGCCGAACGCCGGGTTCTGCCACAGAACCTGCTTTTCCTCGCCGGCCTGCATGGCGACGACACGCCGCGTATAGCGGATCGCATCCGGTATGCCGGGCGCTACCGCGAGTTCGACCACCCGCTCTCCACGGCTTCGTCGGACGCGCCATTCGGCATAGGGATAGGCGTCGATGCCCGCGATCGTGGTCCTGCCTCGCACGGCGGGCCGCCGCCGGGTGCTGCCGGTGTTGATCGGCGCCAGGGTGATGCGGTCGCGATAATCGCGGACGACCGACGCGGTGTCCAGTTCGAGCACGTCGTGCTCGTCGTCGCGGTACGGTCCGGCCGACAGCAGGCGGTGGAGGCGCGAACGCGTCAGCCAGAAGAACACCCGGCCATTGAGAAGCTCGTACCAGTCGCGCGGCGTGAGCCCGTCGGACAGGCAGCGTTGCAGGGCGCGATCGTCCATCGGCTTCTGGTCGCGGATGACGGCCTTGCCGAACGCTGGATGCACGAGGATCGCCATTTCGCGCCGCCGCTGCGACTCGATGGCCTCACGAGCCTCTCCGGCGATCTCGAAGAGATCGAGCAGCGCCGTGGTGCTGAGGAGCCCGTGCTCCTGGATCGACGGCCAGCTTCCGCGCGCCGCCATGTGATAGAGGACGGGACAGTCCTCGACGAGTTCCTGGAGTTCGCCGTTCGTCACCGGGGCGCCTGCCGATCGGATTGCATGGGCGAGCGCCGTCATAGCAGGCGAGCGCCTGCCTTCGCGATCCTTTCCGCCTCGATATGTGCGACTGCGTCCCGTCGTCGCCCCGGTCTGGGTCAGGAACCACGGCCGCTCGCCATCAGGCGCAGCAGGATCGCACGGTCTCCCACTCGGTATAGGCGCCGCGCAGCGCGGTCGCGACAGCCCGCCGGATCTCGGCGACGGTGAACGGCTTGTCGACCACGCCGACGATGATCGCATCGAGCTCTTCGGCGCTTTCGCGCTGCTCGGCATAACCGGTCATGAGGAGGATCGTCAGATCGGGAAACCGCGCGGATGCCTCGTGCGCCAGTTCGATCCCCGTCATCGCGGGCATGCGGATATCCGACAAGAGCAGATCGAACGCGCCGTCGTCCTTCACCAAGGTCTCCAGTGCCGCTTCGCCGTCCTCGGCGACGACGACGGCATGACCCTCCAGGCCCAAAGCGCGTGCCACCAAGACGCGTACCCCCGGATCGTCCTCGGCAACGAGAATTCTCGCCATTGCAGTCTCCTGATGCAGGTTGGATGCCCGCGTTGGCAGCAGTATAAAAACGCTTCCTTGTCTGGAACTTGCTGGAATTTCAGTAAGATAAGTAGTTATACCTAGGGTTGTGTCAATGCGTCGGGCAAGCCGCGATCCCTCTTTCGATACCGGACCTCCTGGAACTGCATGGTCAGCGCGTCGACCATGAGCAGGCGGCCGATCAGCGGATCGCCGATGCTGCAGATCAGCTTGATCGCCTCGGTCGCCGCGAGCGTTCCGAGGATGCCGGGCACCACGCCCAGGATGCCGGCTTCCGAGCAGCTCGGCACCACTCCCGGCGGGGGAGCCTCCGGAAAGAGGTCCCGGTAGCTCGGATTGGGCCGTCCGTCCGGCCCGTTCCGGAACGGCACCAGCGTCGTCAGCGATCCGGCGAAGCGGTTGACCGCAGCCGTTATCAGGGGGCGGCGCTCGGCCGCACAGAGATCGGCCATCGCATAGCGGGTGGCGAAATTGTCGGAGCCGTCGATCACCAGATCGTAGGAACGCACCAACTCGCCGCCATTCTGCGGATCGATGCGCAGCCGGTGCTCGACGACGGACACATGAGGATTGATGGCACCGATCCGCGCCGACGCACTCTGCGTCTTGGGGCGATCGATGTCCGGCGTGCCGTGGAGAACCTGCCGCTGCAGATTGGACACGGACACCGCATCGTCGTCGACCACGCCCAACGTCCCGACGCCGGCGGCGGCCAAATAGAGCAGGACGGGCGAGCCGATACCGCCGGCACCGATCGCCAGCACACGGGCGCGCTTCAGCGCCTGTTGGCCGGCGCCGCCCACCTCCGGCAGCACGATGTGCCGCGCGTAGCGTTGGAGTTCCTCCGAGGAAAGCGGCCTAGGTTCGCTCAAGGGTGACTGTCTCCGGGAAGATCGAAGCGCTGTGCCCGTTCGCCCAGCGCCTCGAACAGAATCGTGTCGGTGCCGGTGAGAAACGCCTGAACGCCCAACCCCTCGATGAGATCGAACAATGCGGCGCGGCGCCCCGGATCGAGATGGGCGGCGACTTCGTCGAGCAGAAGCACTGGGGCGCTGCCGCCGACCGCTCCGGTAAGCTTGGCATGGGCGAGGATCAAACCGATCAGCAGGGCCTTCTGCTCGCCGGTGGAGGACAAGGCCGCCGGCATCCCCTTGGTGCGGTGGAGGACCGAGAGATCGGCGCGGTGCGGACCTTCAAGCGTGCGCCCGGCCGCGGCGTCCAGAGCACGCGACTGGGCCAGGCGCCGGAGTGCACTTTCCTCGAGATCGGCGGCTGGCCGGTCCAATTGCTCGTCCTCGTAGCCGCTCGCCAGCGTCAAATCGGCCTTGGGAAACGGGCTGTCGTCGGGCGCTGCCTCGATCATCGCCTGCAGCAGGCCCACGAGTTCGCCGCGGGCGAGCGCCATGGCGACCCCGAGATCGGCCATCTGGGTCTCGATGCCGGCGAGCCAGCTGTCATCCATCCGGCGGTCGGCCAGCAGGCGATTGCGGCTGCGCATCGCTCGCTCGTAATCGGCGGCACGCCGGCCATGCGCCGGGTCGATCGTCAGCACGAGACGGTCGAGAAAGCGGCGGCGGTCGCCGGCCGGTCCGGTGAACAGGCCGTCCATCGCCGGCGTCAGCCAGATCAGGCGGAGATGGTCGAGCAGTTCGTCGGCGCTCCTGGCGGGCGTGTCGTCGATCCTGACCTGACGCACCGCGCTGCCACCGGGCTCGGGGCGGACCTGGGTCACGATGTCGACGGCATCGAGGGCGCCCTCGAGCGATGCGCGCACGGCAAAGCCGCCGCTGCCGCCGCCCCGAGCCATGTCGGTGTAGGTGGCGCGGCGCAGACCGCGACCCGGAGAGAGCAGCGAGACGGCTTCCAGAAGATTGGTCTTGCCGACCCCGTTTTCACCGGTGAAGACGACGAACCGCCTGTCGAAATCCAGCCGGCACGACGGATAGTTCCGGAAATCGACCAGCCGCAGCCCGGTCAACTGGATTAGCTTGGGCGCCGCCGGGGCTGCCATGGTGCGCTCGCCGGCTTCGTGAGTTGCGGCTAAGGTCAGACCCGCATCGGCATCAGCACGTAGAGCGTGCTGTCGTCGGCGCCGTCCCTGATCAAGGTGGGGGAGCCCGGATCGGCGAGCATGAAGACCGCCTCCTCGCCGGAGAGTTGTCCAGTGATGTCGAGGAGATAACGGGCGTTGAAGCCGATCTCGAGATCGTCCGCCTCGTAGCCCACCGCGATCTCTTCGGTCGCGGTGCCCGCATCCGGACTGTTCACGGTGAGCGTCATCTGGCTGTCGCTGAGGCTGAGCTTGACGGCGCGGCCCCGCTCCGACGAGATCGTCGAGACGCGGTCGACGGCGGCCGCGAACGATCCGCGATCGAGCGTCAGCTGCTTGTCGTTGGCCGTCGGGATCACCCGCTGATAGTCGGGGAAGGTGCCGTCGATGAGCTTCGAGGTCAGCACGATCGGCCCGATGGCGAAGCGGATCTTGGAGTCGGACAACTCGACCGCAACCTCACCCTCGGTCTCGCCGAGCAGCTTCTGAAGCTCGCCGACCGTCTTGCGCGGCACGATGATGCCTGGCATCCCCTCGGAGCCCGCCGGCGCGGAAATCTCGGCGCGCGCCAGCCGGTGGCCGTCGGTCGCCACCGCGCGCAGGCGCAGTCCCGCCTCGGTCTCGATCGTGTGCAAGTAGATTCCGTTGAGATAGTAGCGCGTCTCCTCCGTCGAGATCGCGAACTGCGTGCGCTCGACCAGCCGGGCCAGGTCGGCGCCCGGCAGCGTGAAGGAATGGCTGAAGCTGCCGGCGGTGATATCGGGAAAATCGCTTTCCGGCAGGCATTGCAGCCGGAAGTTGGAGCGCCCCGCGGTGACCACCAGCTGGCTCGTCTCGGCGTTGGTGGCGAGCCGAACCTCGGCGCCTTCGGAGAGCTTCCGGACGATGTCGTAGAGGAGATGGGCCGGGACCGTGGTCGCTCCCGCTTCCTCGATGTCGCTCGGCGCGCTCTCGATGATCTCCAGATCCAGATCGGTCGCCTTCAATCCGAGGGCGGACTGTTCCGCTTTCAACAGGACGTTCGACAGGATCGGGATCGTGTTGCGTCGTTCCACGACACGATGCACGTGGCCCAGCGACTTCAAGAGGTTCGAACGCTCGATGGTGATACGCATGAAAAGACCGTCTGGCTCGAGGAACAGCCCTCATCGAGCCGTTCGTCTGCTATGTCGGACCGTTTTAAAGTCTCGTGGACGCGATGAAAAGCGGCAAACGGCGACTTCTCCGCATCACGCAGGAGCGGGCGCGGAGAAACCTTTTCGACATCGGCGCGCCCAAACGGCGGTTTCGGCTATTCCTCGATCATGCGGCGGATGAGATCGAGCTCTTCGGCGAGCTTGACGTCCTTTTCCCGCTCGGCCTCGATCTTGCGCACGGCATGGAGCACCGTCGTGTGGTCGCGGCCGCCGAAGCGCCGCCCGATCTCCGGCAGCGAGCGCGGCGTCATGGTCTTGGCCAGATACATCGCGATCTGCCGGGGCCGCACCACGGTGCGAGTGCGCCGGCTCGACAGGATGTCGGTGCGCGTGACGTTGTAGTGGCGGGAGACGAAGCGCAGGATGTCCTCGACGCGAATTCGCTTCTCGCCGCTGGAGCGCACCAGCGAATTGAGCAGGTCGTCGAGATGCTCCTCGCTCAGCGGCTGGCCGACCGAATGGCGGAAGGCGATCTGGTTGAACGCGCCTTCCAGATCGCGGCCGCTGCCGGTCACCCGCTGCGCGATATGCTCGATGACACGCTCCGACAGCGAAAAGGTCGGATCGTCCACCCGCATGGCCGCCGCGCGGGTGGTGAGGATCGCCTTGCGCATCTCGAAATCGGGCGGTGCGATCTCGATGGCGACGCCGCCGGTCAGGCGCGAGCGCACGCGCGGATCGAGCGACTCCAATTCGTAGGCCGGACGATCGGCGGCGGCCACCACCTGACGCGCGCTGTCGATCAAGGCATTCAGCAGGTGGCAGAACTCCTGCTGGATCGACTTGCCCTGCAGGAACTGCATGTCGTCGATGATGAGGATGTCGATGCCGCGCAAGGCTTCCTTGAAGTCGAGCGCCTGATTGTCACGGATCGCTGCGGCGAAGCGCCACATGAAATATTCGGCCGTCAGATAGACGACCCGGGGGCGATCCTCGCGCCCGACGGCGGCGTTGGCGATCGCCTGCAACAGGTGCGTCTTGCCCTGGCCGACGGAAGCATGGACGAACAGGGGATTGAAGCGGACCGATTGCGGGCCGTTTTCCGCAACCGCCCGGGCGGCGGCGAGGGCGACCCGGTTGGCGGCGCCTTCGACGAAGCTCGAAAAGACATAGCGGGAATCAAGCGGCGACCCGAAATCGCCGCCGCCACGTGCCGGCAGGCTCGCCGGTGCAGCAGCCACCGGCCCGGTCGTTCCGTTCGCGGCATGGTCCGCCGGGCTAAGCGGCGCACATTCGCGCGCAGACCCGATTGCATCGGTCGCCGGTTGCGCGGCGACCGGGCGCACGCCATTGCGTACGACGCTGCGGACCACGATGTCGACGGCCAGCGTGCCCGGCGCCTCCTCGGCGAAGATCGCGATCAGAAGTTCGCGATAGTGGCTCTGTATCCAGGTCTTCAGAAAGGCCGTGGGAACCGACACCCGTACGGTCCCCTTGCCGATTTCCTCCAGCTTCATCCGCTGGAACCAGCTGGAGAAGATCTCCTGCCCGAGCTGGGCTTTCAATCGCACTTTGACACGCTGCAGAATCTCTGCCTCGCCTCGCCCGGCCCCGCCGTCGGCCATCGCTTCGATACTCCTGTGCTTTTCTTGTTGTTGCCCCGTGAAAACCGCTGCCGTCCGGTTGGTCGGCAGATGCCGCTCCGGCCGTGTCATGTGCTGGACCCGCATGTTCATCGCTGTACCCATGGCAGGCCCTCCGCCTTCCAGCCGGCCTTCGTCGCGCGATGCCCGGCCTCGTCGGGCGCCCCTTCGAACCCGTCGAGAACGTTATAGCAGTTGGCGAAGCCGATTTCCGTCATGGCCGCGGCGCTGGCGATAGACCGCACGCCCGACCGGCAGAGAAAGAAGAGCCGGGACTGCCTGTCGCCGCCGGCCATTTCGATCGCTCCGCCTAGCTTCTCGGTGAACAGCGGATCGACGGCCATTGAAGGAAAGCGCTGCCACTCGACGAGAAGCGGCTGACGCTGGACCGCCGTGAGATCGGGCAGCCCGACATAGGTCCATTCGGCCGTGGTACGCACATCCACGAGAAAGGCATTGGGGTCGTCTGCCAACGCCTCCCAGCACTCCCTGGGTGTGACATCACCCTTATAATTCTGAGGCATACAAAAATCTCCTATCCACGGCATCCAGGAAGGATTCCGTGGATTTCGAAGAGGTAATCGAATTGGGAAGTGAGGAAGTCTTTAACGCGAGCTAAGAAGGATATAGCTCAGGCAACGATACAATGCCGAGGATTGCTTCCAGACCCTGAAGCAAAGTCGAGTAGGTTCTGGAAAACTGTGGCTGGCCCCGCACTTGCACTTCCTCGCTGTTTTGGCGCAGGGGAAATTACGCAAGGCATTCGACGCGGGCAAGGCTTGACTTTTCAGAATCGACCCTGCCGCCCAGTCGGTGTGGCAGAGTTGCGATAGGTGCTCATTTGCCGCGGACGCCAATGTCCTGATTCGCAAGGGGCAACGAACCATGTGTCACAAAAAGCGGTGGCTTGCGGCGGAAATATAAAAAATTCGGAGCCGGCTCCCTTGACTCTGCGAGTCGCTTAGTCCGTCGGTCGGTCCATTGGTGGCGCTTTTGTGACCTCCGCCAACCAACTGACAAATAAGGCTAAAAACTGCGGCCGATCATCCCGGGATGACAATTGCCCGCATCGCGTGTGACGTTGCGATGACATGCACTGCGACTCACTTCGCGGCTAATGGAATCGAAATGGCCCGGCGAGGGCGCCGGGCCATTTCAATCATCATCGAATGTCGTTTTTCGACCGCCTCAGCTGGCGGCGAGTGCCTTCACCCGGGCCGCCAGTCGCGACACCTTTCGCGACGCGGTGTTCTTGTGGAAGATGCCCTTGGAGGCAGCCCGCATCAGTTCCGGCTCGGCGGCGCGGAAGGCGCCCTGAGCGGCCTCCTGATCGCCGGAGGCGATCGCCTCTTCCACCTTGCGCAGGAAGGTGCGCACCCGGCTGCGCCGGTTCTTGTTGATTTCCGTGCGGCGCGCAATCTTGCGCGTGGCCTTCTTGGCCGACGGCGTATTGGCCATGGTCGTCTCTCTCGCTCAAGCTCGTCGCTCATGCGCTTCCGCCCGCAATCGGCAAAACGCACGAAAACAAGCGGCCCCCAAGGGAGCCGCCTAATATCGGCGCCCCTTATAGGGATGCTCTGCCCCCTCGTCAATGCGGCTGCGCGACCAAAGCAATACGCGCCGATCGGCAAGCCGGCCAGGGCGCAGAACTCCTAGCGGTTCTTGAATTGCGGCCGCCGCTTTTCGATGAAGGCCTGCATGCCCTCGCTTTGATCGTCCAGCCCGAAGGCGGCGTGAAATAGCCGCCGCTCCGACCTCAATCCATCGGACAAGGGGGTTTCGAAGGCGCTGTTGACGGCCTCCTTGGCCATCATCACCGACGGAAGCGAGTATGTCGTGATCTTCTCGGCCGCGCGCAGGGCTTCCTCAAGAAGATTGGCCGCCGAGACCACTCGCGCGACCAGGCCGCTGCGCTCGGCTTCCTGGGCATCCATGGGACGGCCCGTCAGGCAGAGGTCCATGGTCTTGGCCTTGCCGATCGATCGGGCCATGCGCTGGGTGCCGCCCATGCCGGGCAGGATGCCGAGCGTGATCTGAGGCAGACCGAACTTGGCGGTCTCGGCGGCCAGGATGAAGTCGCATGCCATGGCGAGCTCGCAGCCGGCGCCGAGCGCATAACCCGCCACCGCGGCGATGATCGGCTTGCGGATCGCCGCGATCTTCGCCCAGCCGGCGGAAAAATCCTCGCGAAACGCTTCCGCGAAGTCGAGAGTGCTCATTTCCTTGACGTCGAACCCGGAGGCGAAGACCTTCTCGGATCCGGTCAAGACGATGGCGCCGATCTTCGGATCCTGGTCGAAGGCGGCCAGCGCCTTCAGCAACTCTTCCAGCAGGGTCCTGTTCAACGCATTCATCGCCGAAGGGCGGTGTAAGGTGATCAAGCCGACCCGTCCCCTGACCTCGCTCTTGATCGTTTCGTATGCCATGAGCCCAACCCTCCTATCGGCAGATCGACGACCATACGTCGGACCGGAGCCGATGCAAGCCGGTCTTCTTTCGCTGCCGAAAAGGAGCAAGACTTTAGAGCGACATGCGTTCAGATTGAATCGCTATGTCGCTCTAGCCTCTTGTTTTCCCGCATGATGTGGGTCCGAAAAGTCTGCAACTTCGCGGCATCATGCTTTAGCGCTGGCAGACTGGGCAATAGAAGGTCGAGCGGCCCGACTGGACGATCCGCTGGACGATACCGCGGCAGCCGTCGTGCCGGCAGGGTTCGTCCTCGCGGCCATAGACGGCGAAGCTGTGCTGGAAATAGCCGAGCGAGCCGTCGGCTTGGCGATAGTCCTTCAGCGACGAACCGCCGGCCTTGATCGCATCGGCGATGGTCTCGCGGACATGGGTGGCGAGTTCCTCCAGGCGCTGCGTCGGCCGGCCGTCCTTCCGGACCAGGCTGCCGGCGGCCCGGCGCGGCGACAATCGGGCGCGCCACAGCGCTTCGCAGACATAGATGTTGCCCAGGCCGGCGATGATCCGCTGGTCGAGGAGGGTGGCCTTCAAAGGTGCGGCCTTGCCCCGGAAGAGGGGCGCCAGCGCCGCGCCGTCGAGCGTATTGCCCGTCGGTTCCAGGCCGAGATCCTTGAACAGCGGATGGCTGTCCAGCCGCGCGCGCTCGGTGAGCGTCATGAAGCCGAAGCGGCGGGGATCGTTGAAGACGACGGTGGCGGGGCCGGTCGTCGTCTCCAGGTCGAACAGCACATGGTCGTGCCGCCGTTCGTTGGATCGCGGGAAGCGGAAGGCCTCCCCGGCAATCGGATTGGCCATCGTTTCCGTCGGCGTCTCGATGCGGAACGACCCCGACATGCCCAGATGCATCGCCAGCACCCGGCCGCCTTCGACGTCGGCGATCAGGTATTTGGCGCGGCGCCCGAGCGATTCGATCCGGCGGCCCTGAAGCTGCGACGCGAAGTCCGGCGGCAGCGGAAATCGCAGATCGGGGCGACGAAGCTCGACATGGGCGATCCGCGCGCCTTCCATCACCGGTGCGAGGCCGCGGCGCACCGTCTCGACTTCAGGCAGTTCTGGCATGGTGGTCGTTCCTTACGCGGCCGGGCCTGAAACACGCGATCGTCAGGCCCGCATGTCATCTCGCGGACAGAGCATTGCGCATCGAGGCTTCCACTCCGCGCTGGTTGGTATAAGTGTCCCCGACGAGATCGGGCTGCAACGCCCGCCACCTCTTGCCGCATCTCGGCTTGCAACGAAAGTGGAGTGTCGATGTCGCGAACCCGAGAAACCGGTGCCGAGGGCATGGAGACCTCTTACGGATTCTCCAAAGTCGGAGGCCGCGAGGAAAAGCAGGAGCGCGTCAATCGCGTGTTCCACCAGGTGGCCAAGCGCTACGATCTGATGAACGACCTGATGTCGGGCGGTCTGCACCGGCTCTGGAAAGACGCCATGGTCGCCTGGCTGGCCCCGCCGCGTCGCACCGACTGGCGCTTCTTGGACGTCGCGGGCGGCACCGGCGACATCGCCTTCAGGATCGTCAAGGCGTCCGGCAACAAGGTCCAGGGCACGGTTCTCGACATCAATGCCTCGATGCTCGGCGTGGGCGCCGAGCGCGCGGCCAAGCATCGCCTCGACGCCAATCTCGCCTTCGTGGAAGGCAATGCCGAGGCCCTGGACCTGCCGGACAACGCCTTCGACGCCTATACGATCGCCTTCGGCATCCGCAACGTGCCGCGCATCGACGCGGCGCTCGCCGAAGCCTACCGGGTGCTCAAGCCCGGCGGCCGCTTCCTGTGCCTGGAGTTCTCCGAGGTCGACGTGCCGTTTCTGGACAAGCTCTACGAGATGTGGTCGTTTCGCGCGATCCCGGCGATCGGCGAGCGGGTGGCCGGCGACCGCGAGTCGTACGAGTATCTGGTCGAGTCGATCCGCCGGTTCCCCAACCAGGCGAATTTCGAATCGATGATCCGCGACGCGGGCTTCGAACGGGTGACCCATCGCAACCTGTCCGGCGGCATCGCCGCGATCCATTCGGGTTGGAAGTTCTAGAGCAATGGTCCAGGCGGTTCTGTCCCTGCGTCTTTGGCGCCGAGGCTTCGACCCGTCCGCGACCGTCAGGGAGTTGACCGAAGGCGCCCAACGGCGGTCTCTCGGGAAAGCCGACGCATGAACCCTCTATCGGGCACCTTCGCCTTGCTGCGCGTCGTCTATGTCTTGGCGCGCGAAGGCGTGATCTCCGCGCTGCCGGCCGATGGCCTGCCGCCGAGCGCGGTCTTGGCGCATCGGGCCTCCCGGCTGATCGCCCGGCCCTCGGCCGGCGGCCGGGCGCGCTCCGAGCGCCTGTCGCGCGCCCTCAACCGGCTCGGCCCCTCCTACGTCAAGCTGGGCCAGTTTCTTGCAACGCGTCCGGACCTCGTGGGGCAGGAGATCGCGCGCGAACTGGAGATGCTCCAGGACAAGGTGCCCCCCTTCTCGCGCAAGGAGGCGATCCACGAGCTCGAGACCTCGCTCGGGCGCACGGTCGGCGACCTCTTCATCGAATTCGGCGACGTGGTCGGGGCCGCCTCGATCGCGCAGGTTCATCGTGCCCGGTGCCTGCTGCCGGACGGCAGCGAGCGCGACGTCGCGGTCAAGGTGATCCGTCCCGGCGTGCGCAACCGCTTCTGGCGCGACCTGCAGCTGTTCTATTTCGCCGCCCATCGTCTGGAGCGCTGGGTGCCGGGCATGCGGCGGCTGCGTCCGGTCGCGATCGTCGACACGCTGGCCCAGTCGACCAAGATCGAGATGGATCTCAGACTGGAGGCGGCCGCCTATTCGGAAATGGCGGCCAACACGGCCGACGACCCCGGTTTTCGCCTGCCGAAGGTCGATTGGGAACGCACCGGCCGCAGTGTCCTCACCATGGACTGGGTGCAGGGCATCAAGCTCAACAACGTCGCCGCGGTGGCCGCGGCCGGCCACGACATGAAGGCGTTGGCGATCAACATCGTCCAGTCCTTCCTGCGCCATTCCATGCGCGACGGCTTCTTCCACGCCGACATGCACCCCGGCAATCTGTTCGTCGCGCCGGACGGGGCGATCGTTGCCGTCGATCTCGGCATCGTCGGGCGTCTCGACCGCAAACACCGCCAGTTCCTGGCCGAAATCCTCTACGGCTTCATCCGCCGCGACTACCGCCGCGTCGCCGAAGTGCATTTCGAGGCGGGCTACGTTCCGCGCAAGCACGACGTCGCGAGCTTCGCCCAGGCGATCCGGGCGATCGGCGAGCCGATCCACGGCCAGTCGGCCGAGACCATCTCGATGGCGCATCTTCTGACGCTGCTCTTCGAGGTGACCGAACTCTTCGACATGGAGACCCAGCCGGAACTGATCCTGTTGCAGAAGACCATGGTCGTGGTGGAAGGCGTCAGCCGCTCCTACGATCCGCAGTTCAACATGTGGGAGGCGGCCGAGCCGGTCGTCGCCGACTACATCGCCCGGCAGCTCGGTCCGGCCGCCAAGCTGCGCGACGCCCGCGACGATCTCGAGGCGCTCTGGCGCATCTTCCGCACCCTGCCGGAGGCCGCCAGCGGCCTGGAGGTGCTGACCCGCAATCTCGCCGACCTGGTCGAAAACGGCATCCACCTGAACGACGACACGCTGAAGTCGCTGGCCACCGAAAAGCGCGCCAGCGTCATCTCGGGGCGCATCGCGCAATGGGTGATCGCGCTGTCGCTGGTGGCGATCGCCGGCAGCCTGTTGTTCGGCTGAGGAACCCGCACCGCCGCCGCGGGCGGCGTCAATTCTTCGACACCGGTGTTGGATTTTCAGGGCGCGCCATGTAGGCCACCGGCTCGTGGTGGTGATGTCATGCAGTCCGAAAATCGATCCGATCAAGACAGAACAGCGCCGGCCGCTGCCGCGTCGGGCAGCGCCCAGTCGTGGCTCGGCCATGCGCTGGCGACGGTCGTCCTGGCGCTGCCGCTGGTCGGAGCCCAACTTGCCCAGGTGACGATGAACGTCACCGATACGGTGATGATCGGCTGGCTCGGCGCGCGGGAACTCGCCGCCGCGGTCCTCGCCACCCAGTCGTTTTTCGTCTGCTTCGTCTTCGGCACCGGCTTCGCCCAGGCGGCGCTGCCGCTGGCGGCCAATGCCGAGGGACGGGGCGATGAGCGAGGCGTACGCCGCGCCACCCGCATGAGCCTCTGGGTGCTGGCGCTCTACGCCGCCGTCATGATGATCCCGCTCTGGCAGATCGAGGCAATTCTGCTCGCCTTCGGCCAGGAGCCCGATCTGGCGAGGCTTGCCGCCGATTATATGCACGTGGCGCAGTGGTCGATGTTCCCGGGCTTCCTGATCATGGGCCTGCGCTCCTATCTGACGGTGGTCAATCGCGCCTATTGGGTGCTGGCCGCCATCATCGTCGGCGCGGTCTGCAATGCCGGGTTGAACTATGTGCTGATCTTCGGCCATCTCGGCGCACCGGCTCTCGGTTTGGTCGGGGCGGCGATCGCGACCCTGGTGTCGAACCTGGCGATGGCGGGCCTGCTGATCGCCTATACGGCTGGTGCAGGCAGCTTGCGCCGGTACGAGCTCTACACCCGGTTCTGGCGGCCGGATTGGGTCGGGTTCCGTGAGATCGTCCGGCTCGGCTGGCCGATCGGCGCGACGATCATCGCCGAGGTCGGCCTGTTCACCGCCTCGTCCGTGATGATGGGCTGGCTCGGCGCGGTGCCGCTGGCGGCGCACGGCATCGCGTTGCAGCTCGCCTCGATCGCCTTCATGATTCCGCTCGGGCTCGCCAGCGCCGCGACGGTGCGCGTCGGCGTGGCGGCCGGGCGGGACGACAGGATCGGGCTCGGGCGCGCCGGCGCCGTGGCGCTGCTGTTGGGCGGTGCCATCGCATTGTGCGGCGCCACGCTGTTCCGGCTCGTGCCGGACCGGCTGATCGGACTCTATCTCGACCCCGCCAACGTCAATGCCGAAGCGGTCTTGGCCTACGCCGTTCCGCTGCTCCTGGTGGCGGGCGTGTTCCAGATCGTGGACTCGCTTCAGGCGGTCTCCAGCGGCGTGCTGAGGGGCCTCAAGGACACCCGCATCCCGATGATCATCGCCGTGTTCAGCTATTGGGTCATCGGCATGCCGGTCGCCTATCTGCTGGCCTTCATCGCGGATTGGGGCGGGGTCGGCATCTGGTGGGGCCTGGCGTCGGGTCTCGCGACGGCGGCGGTGCTTCTCAACGGCCGCTATCTGCGCCGCGAACGCAACGGGCTCGTCGAGATCGGAGCGCCGACCTGATGACGGCGGAGCAGGACGAGCCGCCGCATCTCGACGCGAGGACGTTCCTGGAGACGGCGTCGGCTAATCCCGTCAATGCCGCGCTCCTGTCGCGCCTGCCGGCGCTCGGGCTTCGCCAGTGCCATCTGACGGCTGGCTGCCTCTATCAGGCGTATTGGAATTGGCGGTCCGGTTTCGCGCCGGAGCGGGGCGTCAAGGACTACGACGTCTTCTATTTCGACGAGCGCGATCTGTCGTGGGAGGCGGAGGATGCCGTCATCCGGCAGGTTTACGCGCTGACCGCCGATCTCGGCGTCGAGGTGGAGGTCAAGAACCAGGCGCGCGTCCATCTCTGGTACGAGCGCCGCTTCGGCGCTTCCTATCCGCGTCTGACCTCGGCGCGCGACGGTATCGACCGCTATCTGATCGAATGCACCTGTGTCGGCATCGACGTGATGGACGGCAGCCTTTATGCGCCCAACGGTCTCGCCGGGATCGGGGCCGGCGTGCTGCGGATGAACCCCCGGAACCCGCAGCCCGAGCTGTTTCGCCAAAAGGCCGAAACGCTCAAGGCCCGCTGGCCGTGGCTGCGCATTATCGGTTGATGCCGGAAAGTACGTCCTGGGGCAGAGACGGATCAGGTCTCGATCGCGGGCTCCGGCAAGCCGGGTTCAGTTCCGACGAAGCTGGCGAGCCTCGAAGCCCGGTTCCACCACTGGCTCAAAGCGGGAAATGGCATCAAGGCAGCGCGGTCGGCCTGGAGATAATAACCGAACATCGGAGCGAGATGGCAGTCGGCCAGGGTGATCTGCAGGCCATCGAGAACGCGGCCCTCCGCCGCGATGACCTCCAAAGCCGTGAGAACCGGCGGTGCTGCGGCCAGACCTTCGGCGATTTCGGCTTCGCTTGCCGGCTCTCCTGTTCGCGGGCGGAAGACGCGATGGGCAAAGACCTGCCGAACCATCGGCCGGTAGCCGTAGCTGTCCATGATGGCGATCGCCTGGGTCATCCGCGAGAGGCTCCGGGCATCCGTGGGACACAGGCATGGTCCATCGAAGGTGGCGTCGATATAGCGAGCGATCGCACCGGTCTCGTAGATCGTAAAATCGCCGTGCCGCAGAACCGGAACGCGCCTGAACGGATGCAATTCGGCATAGTTTCCGGGAAGCGTCGGCGAAAACGGATCGATCTCGACCTGATCGTAGGCAACACCCTTCTCCTGTAGGACCATGCGCACGATGCGGGTGTAGACGCTAAAGCGGTACCCGTAGAGGAGCACGCGATCGGCCATGACGGCTGGTCCCTCTTCTGAAGTCCCGCCTCTATCCGCCTTGGGGATGGTCGCCGGGGCGGATGAAAGGCCTGGCGGCTTTTCTCAGCCGGCGAATTCGTTCATATCGGCATCCTATCCGATTCAGCGACGGCCTCGCCATGTCTCTCGTCGAAAAGCGTATCCTGCTGATCATCTCGGGCGGTATCGCCGCCTACAAATCCCTGGATCTGATCCGGCGCCTGCGCGAACGCGGCGCCTTGGTTACGCCCGTCATGACACGCGCGGCCCAGGAATTCGTCACACCCCTGGCGGTCGGCGCGCTCGCCGCGACCCATGTCCACACCGATCTCTTCGACCGCCAGGACGAGCACGATGTCGGCCATATCCGGCTGGCCCGCGAGGCCGATGCCGTGGTCGTCGCGCCGGCGACGGCCGAGCGCATGGCCAAGCTCGCGAACGGGTTCGCCGACGATCTGGCGGCGGCCGTGTTGATTGCGACGCGGGCACCCGTTCTGCTGGCGCCGGCGATGAACCCGGCCATGTGGGCGCACGCCGCGACCCGGCGCAACGTCGGGCGGCTGACGGCCGATGGCGTTCGTTTCGTCGGGCCGATGCGCGGCGAGATGGCCGAAAGTGGCGAAGCCGGCCTCGGGCGGATGGCCGAGCCGCTGGAGATCGTCGCGGCGCTGGAAGCGCTGTGGTCGTCGCAGGAGCCCGGTCCGCTCGCCGGCCGCCATGCGGTGGTGACGTCCGGGCCGACGCATGAGCCGATCGACCCCGTGCGTTACATCGCCAACCGCTCCTCCGGTCGTCAGGGCCACGCGATCGCGGCCGCCCTCAAGTCCCTTGGGGCCACGGTGACGTTGGTCTCGGGGCCGGTGGCACTCGCCGATCCCGAAGGCGTCGAAACCGTGCATGTGGAAACGGCGGATGAGATGCTGGCCGCGGTCCGGGCGGCGCTGCCGGCCGACATTGCCGTCTTCGTCGCGGCGGTGGCCGACTGGCGGGCCGACGCGGCCACGGACCACAAGATCAAGAAGACGGCGGGCGGCCCGCCGACGCTGACGCTCGCCGAAAACCCCGATATTCTCGCCACCGTCGCCCATGCCGCGAACCGGCCGGCGGTCGTGGTCGGCTTTGCGGCCGAGACCGACGACTTGATCGACAATGCCAAGGCCAAGCTGGCCAGGAAGGGCGCCGACATGATCGTCGCCAACGACGTGTCGCCGGCCTCCGGCGTGATGGGCGGCACGCGCAACACCGTCCGTCTCGTCACCTCCGCCGGCGTCGAGGCCTGGCCGGCGATGGATAAGGACGAGGTAGCCGGCCGGCTGGCTGAGCGGCTCGCGACCCTTTTGGCAGATGGAGAAGCCCGATGACCGCCGTCCGCATTGCCGTCAAGCGTCTTGCCCATGCGGAAGACCTACCGCTGCCGAACTATGCGACCGCGGGGGCGGCCGGCGCCGATCTGCGCGCGGCGCTGTCGGAAGCCATGACGATCAAGCCCGGCGCGCGGGCCATGGTGCCCTCGGGGCTCGCCTTCGAGATTCCGGAAGGGTTCGAGGTGCAGGTGCGCCCACGCTCGGGCCTGGCGGCCAAGCACGGGATCACGCTGGTCAACGCGCCGGGCACGATCGACAGCGACTATCGCGGCGAGGTGATGGCGATCCTCGTCAATCTCGGCAGCGAACCGTTCACCGTTGAGCACGGCGACCGCATCGCCCAACTCGTTGTTGCGCCGGTGCTGCAGGCGGCCTTCGAGGAGAGCGAGGCTCTGGCGGAGACGACGCGCGGCAGCGGCGGCTTCGGCTCCACGGGACGGTGAGGAGAAACCCATGACGCTGGGCGGGCTGTTTGCGCATTCCGCTGGAGCGACGCTGCGATTCCCGTGAACGCGGGCTCGCTCTAGCGCGGTACGGCTCTCAGGCGCGTCAGTATCGGTCCGTTCGGGCCGAGACCAGGCCGGCTGCGGCCTTCGTTGGCGGGCAGTGTGCCGGGGCTGAGCTCCACGCGGTTGCGGCCGCGCTGCTTGGCTCGGTAGAGGTGTTCGTCGGCGGTGCGATAGATGATGTCGAAGGGGAGAGGCTCGCGGAACGCGACGCCGCCGATGCTGACGGACAGCCGGATCTTGTTGCCGGGCGGACCGACCTCGATGGTGTTGACGCACTGGCGAAGCCGTTCGGCGGCGAGGCTGGCGCTTTCGCCATGAGTGCCGCGCAGCAACACGCCGAATTCTTCGCCGCCCAGGCGGCCGATCGTATCGGTGCTGCGCAGCGAGCGCCGTAACGTGGAGGCGATGGCATAGAGCACTTGATCGCCTGTCGCATGCCCCATCCGATCGTTGATCTGCTTGAAATGGTCGACGTCGATCATGAGCAGCGTGTGGCTGCTGTCTCGATTGTCGGAGCGCAGTCCGCGGGCTTCCTGCGTGACCAGGCGGGCGAAGGCGGCCCGGTTGAGGACTTTGGTCAGGTCGTCGGTCGTGGCGGCGCGTCTCAGGCCGGAATTGATCCGGTTGAGATGCGCGACCCGCAGGGTCAGGAGCACATGGTGGCAGATGACCGCGCCGAGCGAGAGGACCAGCGCCAACGTGATCCCCGTTTCCACCGCTTGAGGGCCGAAGCCTCGAAAAGCATAGAAGGCGCAGATGGATGCGATCGCGGCCGCCGTCGCGGCGCTGAGGGCAAGCTCCCACCAGAGCGGCTTGGTGTGCGGCTGTCGAACGGACATAATCCCTCCCCGCGGTCGTCATGATCGTGGTGAAGAAGAACCAAGCACGCCGCGATCCAACATCGGGTGAAGGGGCGAAGAAAAATATTAAATAAAATCAGTATGTTATAGTCTGTTACCGATTTATCTTACGCCGTGATGGGCAGGCGGCGTGAGCGGTGACGGAAAAATCGTCCGTAAGAATGACGGCGTATAGAAATCTGTTCCTGCTCTGGCCGCCGCTCGATGCATTCCGACCTCGTGCCGGAGGTCGGCACGCCCTAGCTATAGTGGGATGTATGACGGCCGGACACCCGGTGATCGAAGCCTCGAACGGGAAGGACGAAAGCGATGGACAGGCCTGATATCGGTAGCGGCGCGCGGACCAGAGGGCGCGGTCGAATCTATGATTCCATCATCGACACGAT
The DNA here is from genome assembly GCF_036541425.1 of Consotaella aegiceratis. Lineage (NCBI taxonomy): Bacteria > Pseudomonadati > Pseudomonadota > Alphaproteobacteria > Hyphomicrobiales > Aurantimonadaceae > Consotaella > Consotaella aegiceratis. Next base: position 156,808 of record NZ_JAZHFT010000001.1, on the reverse strand, counting down.
CGGCGACACGCCGCTCGTGCGCCTCGACAAGCTGGCGCGAGAGAAGGGTGTGAAGGCCAACCTTCTGGCCAAGCTCGAATTCTTCAATCCGATCGCCAGCGTCAAGGACCGGATCGGCGTGGCGATGATCGAGAAGCTGGAAGCCGAAGGCAGGATCACTCCCGGCAAGACGACGCTCGTCGAGCCCACCTCGGGCAACACCGGCATCGCGCTGGCCTTCACGGCGGCCGCCAAGGGCTATCGTCTGATCTTGACGATGCCGGAGACCATGTCGGTGGAGCGGCGCAAGATGCTGCGCCTGTTCGGCGCCGAACTGGTGCTGACGGAAGGCGCCAAGGGCATGAAGGGTGCGATCGCCAAGGCCGAGGAACTGGTCGCCCAGACGCCCGACGCGGTGATGCCGCAGCAGTTCGACAACCCGGCCAATCCTCAGATCCACCGGGTAACCACCGCCGAGGAAATCTGGAACGACACGGGCGGCAAGGTCGACATCTTCGTGGCGGGCATCGGCACCGGCGGCACGATCACCGGCACCGGTCAGGTGCTCAAAGAGCGCAATCCGGACGTGAAGGTCATCGCCGTCGAGCCGGAGGCTTCTCCGGTCCTGGCCGGGGGCAACCCGGGACCGCACAAGATCCAGGGCATCGGCGCCGGCTTCGCGCCGTCGATCCTCGATACGTCGGTCTATGACGAGATCGTGCCGGCGAGCAACGACGAAGCGTTCGAATATGCGCGTCTGGTGGCCCGCCTGGAAGGCGTTCCGGTCGGCATCTCGTCGGGTGCGGCACTCTCCGCCGCCGTCAAGGTCGGGTCTCGCGAGGAGAATGCCGGCAAGAACCTGGTCGTGATCATTCCGTCCTTCGCCGAGCGCTATCTGTCGACGGCGCTGTTCGACGGGCTCGAACCCGCCGAGTAAGGGGCCGACAAAACGAGGCTGCCGGCAGCCGTTCTTTCGGGCGGCCGGCCAACCCGGCTGACCGTTGTCAACGCTGGATCGGGGAGTTCGGCCTCGGCTCTCCGCGAGCTTGAGCGGAAAAGGTCAGTTCGTGCGGCCGGCCAGGCAGCGGCGATAGGCTTCGTCGCCGGTGCGCCGGGCCTGTTCGGCTGTCCCTTGGCGAACGACCCAGGAATCCTCGTCGGTGTCGACGCGGTCTTCATAGGCATTGGAGGCCGTCTGCCGGGCATAGGTTCGGCAGAAAGCTTCGGTGCCACGTGGCTTAGGGTTGGCCGAGACCGGCGTTCCCGGATAGGGGGTGTCGGGAACGGGACTGATCGCCGTGCATCCCGCCACGGTCAGACATGCCAGAAAAGCGGCAGCGGATTTCATCGTATTCTCCTTGGCCTCCACTCCGATTCAATACCCGGAACGGTGCCGGGTTCCGTCGGGCGGGTTTCCCTACGCCACGAACGGGCTGCCGGCACACCCGCGCTTGGATTGAAGGGCTGAAAACCCTATATTTGATCGTCATGAATGGCGATTCGCCGGCGTGTGGCCGGTTCGCTGCAGCCCAAGGAATTCAATGTCAGACACGAACCCGACGATCCCCGGGCCCGACACCGAATACGGCGCCGATTCGATCAAGGTGCTCAAGGGGTTGGACGCCGTGCGCAAGCGTCCGGGCATGTACATCGGCGACACCGATGACGGCTCGGGCCTGCATCACATGGTCTACGAGGTCGTCGACAACGCCATCGACGAGGCATTGGCTGGCCACGCCACCGAGGTGACGGTCACGCTGAACGCCGACGGCTCCTGCACGGTGACCGACAACGGCCGCGGCATTCCGACCGACATTCACACCTCCGAAGGCGTGTCTGCCGCCGAAGTTATCATGACCCAGCTGCACGCGGGCGGTAAGTTCGACCAGAACTCCTACAAGGTCTCGGGCGGCCTGCATGGCGTGGGCGTCTCGGTGGTGAACGCGCTCTCGGTCTGGCTGAAGATGAAGATCCGGCGCCAGGGCCATGTCCACGAGATGGCGTTCACCGACGGCGTGCCGGATGCGCCGCTGGCGGTGACCGGGGATGCCACCTCGCTGACCGGCACCGAGATCACCTTCATGCCGTCGCCGGTCACCTTCACCAAGACCGAATTCGACTTCGCCACGCTGGAGCATCGGCTGCGCGAGCTCGCCTTCCTGAACTCGGGTGTGCGCATTCTGCTTACCGACAAGCGGCCGGCGGACGACAAGCGCGTCGAGCTGCACTATGACGGCGGTCTGGAGGCGTTCGTTCGCTACATCGATCGGGCGCGCAAGCCGTTGATCGCGGAGCCGATCGTGATCGTCGGCGAAAAGGACGGCATCACCGTCGAGGCGGCGTTGTGGTGGAACGATTCCTATAGCGAGTCGGTGCTCTGCTTCACCAACAACATCCCGCAGCGCGACGGCGGCACGCATCTGGCCGGGCTGCGCGGTGCGCTGACCCGGCAGGTCACCGGCTATGCCGAGGCCTCGGGGTTGTTGAAGAAGGAAAAGGTTCAGCCGACGGGCGACGACTGTCGCGAAGGCCTGAGCTGCGTCCTGTCGGTCAAGGTGCCCGATCCGAAATTCTCGTCGCAGACCAAGGACAAGCTCGTCTCCTCCGAGGTCCGGCCGGTGGTCGAGAACCTCATCAACGAGGGCCTGAACCGGTGGCTGGAGGAGCATCCGCCAGAGGCCCGGACGGTGATCGGCAAGGTGGTCGAGGCTGCGGCGGCGCGCGAGGCGGCGCGCAAGGCGCGCGAGCTGACCCGGCGCAAGGGCGCGCTCGACATCACCTCGCTGCCCGGCAAGCTCGCCGACTGCCAGGAGAAGGATCCGGCGAAGTCGGAGCTGTTCCTGGTCGAAGGTGATTCCGCCGGCGGCTCGGCCAAGGGCGCGCGCTCGCGGCAGAATCAGGCGATCCTGCCCTTGCGCGGCAAGATCCTCAACGTCGAGCGGGCCCGTTTCGACCGCATGCTGTCGTCCGACCAGATCGGCACCTTGATCACGGCGCTCGGCACCTCGATCGGCAAGGACGAGTTCAACGCCGACAAGCTGCGCTATCACAAGATCATCATCATGACGGACGCCGACGTCGATGGCGCCCACATCCGCACGCTGCTGTTGACCTTCTTCTTCCGGCAGATGCCCGAGCTGATCGAGCGCGGCTACGTCTACATCGCCCAGCCGCCGCTCTTCAAAGTCACGCGCGGCAAGCAGTCCCAGTACCTGAAGAACGAGAAGGCACTGGAAAACTACCTGATCGAGGGCGGCCTCGACGATGCGGTGCTGGAGCTTGCCTCGGGCGAGATGCGCGCCGGAGCCGATCTGCGCCTGGTGGTCGACGAGGCAGCCAGCGTTCGCTCGATCCTGACCGGCCTGCACAGCCGGTACGACCGCTCGATCGTCGAACAGGCGGCCATCATTGGCGCTCTCAAGCCCGAGGTCGCCGAGGATCCGGATCAGGCGCAAGCGATGGCCGAGCGGGTGGCGGCCCGGCTCGACACCATCGCCGAGGAAACTGAGCAGGGCTGGAGCGGCGAGGCGGTCGCCGGCGGATATCGCTTTAGCCGCACGGTGCGCGGCGTGACCGAGGTGCGCAGCCTCGACGAGGCGCTGATCCACTCCGCCGACGCCATACGCCTCAGCCGTCTGGCTTCCGCGCTGGAAGAGGCCTACGGCGAACGGCCGGTGCTGAAGCGCAAGGAGACCGAGCGCAGCCTGTCCGGCCCGCTGGACCTGATCGCGACCGTCTTCGAAGTCGGCCGCAAGGGGCTGTCGCTGCAGCGCTACAAGGGTCTCGGCGAGATGGATCCCGAACAGCTCTGGGAAACCACCCTTGATCCGCAGGCACGCTCGCTGCTCCAGGTTCGGGTGAACGACGCGAGCGACGCCGATCAGCTGTTTGCCCGGCTGATGGGCGACGAGGTAGAGCCGCGCCGCGAGTTCATTCAGGACAACGCGCTGTCGGTCGCCAATCTCGACATCTGAGGTCGCGCCGGTTGGGGGCCGGCCGTTCGTCGGTTCCCCTTATGCGCCGCCTTGGCCGATCGTTTCCGGTGATGGCGTCGATGGCGCCTGTGCATCGGATCGGTGGTCGGCAACCGCCTGTTCGACGCTCGCCGCATAGGTGACGTGGGGCGGCCGCAGGCCGTGGGTCAGGAGGCTGCGCCGAACGGCGGGCGCGGCTCCGGTCACCACCATCTTCGCGCCATGGCTTTCCACGCGCCGCGCAATGACGCCGATCGCGTTGGCGGCGGTGGAATCGAGGAACGGCACGGCCGAAAAGTCGATGACGAGCGTCCGGTAGCGATCACCGATCCGATCGAGAATCGAGCCGACGCTGGAGGCTGCGCCGAAGAAGAAGGCGCCCGAGATCCGGTAGATCACCATCTCCGGGTCGGTGGCCTGCGCCGGGCTGTAGCGCGGCCGCCCGCCAGCGGCGTCCGATCCGTCCTCGAGCAGCGGCGGAACATGCGCCTCGATACCGGTGGTCTGGGCCATCCGGTGGATGAAGAGCACCGCGCCGATGGCAAATCCGACGACGATGCCGGTCGTCAGATCCCGGAAGACCGTCAGCAGAAACGTCGCGAGCAGCACCACCGCGTCGCCCTTCGACGAGCGAAGGAGCAGCACGAACTCGTGCTTTTCCGCCATGTTCCAGGCGACCATGACGAGCACCGCGGCGAGTGCGGCCAGCGGAATGGCGCTGGCGAGCGGTGCGGCGAGCAGCATGAACAGGAACAGGAAGACGGCGTGCAACATGCCGGAGACCGGGCCGCGCGCGCCGGTGCGCACGTTGGTGGCCGTGCGCGCGATCGTTCCCGTCACGCACAGGCCGCCGAACAGCGGCGAGACGATGTTGGCGATGCCCTGCGCCGCGAGCTCGCAGTTGGAGCGATGCCGACGCCCGGTCATGCCGTCGGCGACCACCGCCGACAAGAGCGACTCGATCGAGCCGAGAAGCGCGAAGGAAAAGGCGTCGGGAAGCACCGCCATCGCCTTGTCCCACGACAGAGGCGGCAGGCTCGGGGCGGGAAGCGTGCGGGGAATGCCGCCGAAACGCGAGCCGATGGTCTCGATCGGCAGGTCGAACACCCATGTCGCCAGGGCGGCCAGCGCGACCGCGATGAGCATGCCCGGGAAGGACGGGATCGATCGCTTCAGCGCCACGATGACGAGGATCGAGGCGAGCGCCACGCCGACCGCCGCCGGATTGACAGTCGCGGCGGCCGCGCCGAGCGTCTCCATCTTTGCCAGGAACTCGCCGGGCTCGGGCCCGGCGAGCGTCAGGCCGAAGAAATCCTTCAACTGGCTGGCGAAAATGATGACGGCGATGCCCGCCGTGAAGCCGACGGTGACCGGATAGGGCAGAAACTTGATGTAGCTGCCGAGACGCAGAAGACCGAGCGCCAGCAGAATGACGCCGGACATCATCGCGGCCAGCAGAAATCCGTCGAGGCCATGGGTATGAATCGTCGCTGCGACCAGGACGATGAAGGCGCCCGCCGGGCCTCCGATCTGAAAGCGGCTGCCGCCGAAGAGCGAGACCAGGAAGCCGCCGACGATAGCGGTGTAGAGCCCGCGGTCAGGCGTCGTTCCCGAGGCGATGGCGATCGCCATCGACAGCGGCAGGGCGACGATCGCCACCGTCAGGCCGGCGATGGCGTCGGTCCGCAGATCCTTCAGCCCGTATCCCTCGCGAAAGACGGTGATGAGCTTCGGCGTGAAGAGCTCCGCAAACGTGGCGGGTGCGACAGGGGAGGAGGGAGATGATGCACTCATGTTCAACGCGCCGCTGTCGGCGCCGGTCCGAGGGAAGGGCACTCGCTTGGAGGTCTGGGAGGTAGGAGGGTCGCACTTTGACGTCGAACGGTGCGGACGGCAATCAAATTCGTATGGCCCCGGCCGCTGTCACCGTTGAATTTCCTGCCGTGTGGCCCGGATGCCGGATTGGCCTCCGCCGGAGGAACGGTGGCGACGGATCGCCTGGCTCGACGCCGTCATCGTCGTTGTCCGATCGGGACGATTGATTGGGCTGGAACAAATCCCGCTCTACGCGCTTACCACGACTGTGCCGGGCTGATGGGACGGGTTGCCGGCCGATGTTTGTTGTCCATCGAGCACGGTCCTTATTTCCATGCGAACTATCGAATTCAACGCCGCGATCGGCGAGCCTCGCACGCATGCCCATTCAGAAAGCGGCCTCGAGCCGGCGTCTGAACCGCCCTGCTGGTACAAGGACGCCATCATCTACCAGCTTCATGTCCGCTCCTTCTACGATTCCAACGGCGATGGCATCGGCGATTTTGCCGGACTGACCCAAAAGCTCGATCACATCGTCGATCTGGGCGCCAACACGATCTGGCTGCTGCCGTTCTTCCCCTCGCCGCTCAAGGACGACGGCTACGACATCGCCGACTATTGCGGCGTCAATCCCGCCTACGGGACGATGGAGGAATTCAAAACCTTCATCGACGCCGCGCATGAGCGAGGTCTGCGCGTCATCATCGAACTCGTCGTCAACCACACCTCGGACCAGCATCCGTGGTTCCAGCGAGCCCGCAACGCCGAACCGGGCAGCCCGGAGCGGGACTATTACGTCTGGAGCGAGACCGGGCACGAATATGCCGACGCCCGTGTGATCTTCCTCGATTCCGAGACCTCGAACTGGGCCTGGGACCCGGTCGCGCGGGCCTATTACTGGCATCGTTTCTATAGCCACCAGCCGGATCTCAATTTCGACAATCCACACGTCGCCGCGGAGGTCGACAAAATTCTCGACTTCTGGCTCGACCACGGCGTCGACGGCTTTCGCCTGGACGCGGTCCCCTATCTGGTGGAGCGCGACCAGACCAACGGCGAGAACCTGCCGGAAACCCACGACGTGCTCCGGCAGATCCGCAGGAAGATCGAAGAGCGCAAGCCCGAATGCGTGCTTCTGGCCGAAGCCAACCAGCGACCGCAGGATGCCATTCCCTATTTCGGCCATGGCGACGAATGCCATATGGCGTTTCACTTTCCCCTGATGCCGCGCCTGTTCATGGCGCTGGCGCAGGAGGACGGAACGCCGATCGTCTCGACGGTGGAAAGCACCATGCGGCTGCCCGAGCGCTGCCAGTGGGCGATCTTCCTGCGCAATCACGATGAACTGACGCTGGAGATGGTCTCCGACGAAGAGCGCGAGACCATGCTGCGATTTTACGCGACGCATCCGCGCCTGCGGATCAATCTCGGCATCCGTCGGCGGCTCGCCTCGCTGGTCGACGGCGACCGCAAGCGCATCGAGCTTCTGAACGCGCTTCTGTTCTCGCTGCCGGGAACGCCGGTTCTCTATTACGGCGACGAGATCGGCATGAGCGACAATCCCTTTCTCGGCGACCGAGACGGCGTGCGCACGCCGATGCAGTGGTCGCCGGACCGCAATGGCGGCTTCTCCGGCGCCAACACGATGGAGCTGTTCCTGCCGCCCGTCGTCGATCCGCTGTTCGGCTACGAGGCGGTCAACGTCGATACCCAGCGACAGATCCGGACATCCCTGCTCAACTGGATGCGCTGGATCATCAAGGTGCGCAACGAAAGCCGGGTCTTCGGCTGCGGCGACATCCAGTTCGTGCCGTCGAGCAACAAGCGGCTTTTGACCTATACGCGCTCATTCGACGGAGAGGCCGTCCTGTGCGCCGTCAATTTGTCGGAGACGGCCCAGGCCGCTGAGATCGACCTGTCCCGCTATCGGGACCATGTGCCGCTCGATCTCTTCGGCGGATGCAAATTCCCGATGGTCGGGGAATTGCCCTATCAACTCAGCCTGCCGGGCCATACCTTTTTCTGGCTGAAGCTGTCGCCGCAGGAAGAGCTGAGCGATTCCTGCGACATCTGCAGCGAAGAGGGCACCCAGCCGTCGCTTCCCACCGGCGACGTCGATCGGGGCACGCCGACCGTGCCCCGATCGTAGTTGGCCTAAGCCGTCAGGCAGCCTGAATGTGAGGGCGGGCGGCGTCGGCGAGATGGCCCTCGGCGATCGGATCGATCTCGAGTTCGATCTCTTCGGTGCGTTGCCCAGCCAGCGGATCGTTGTAGGTCGCCATGTCGAGTTGCCCCTCGGTCTTGGCCACGATCGCCGTCACCACCGCATCGCCGGTGATGTTGACGGCGGTGCGGATCATGTCCATCAGCCGATCGACGCCGAGGATCAAGGCGATGCCCTCGATCGGCAGGCCGACCTGCGTCAGCACCATCGTCAGCATGACGAGACCGACACCCGGAACGCCTGCGGTGCCGATCGAGGCGAGAACGGCCATGGCGATCACCATCAGATAGCCGGACAGCCCGAGCTCGATGCCGTAGACATTGGACAGGAAGACGGTAGCCACCCCCTGCATGATGGCGGTGCCGTCCATGTTGATTGTGGCGCCGAACGGCACGGTGAAGGAGGCGACCGAATTGTTGGCGCCCATCCTCTCGACGACACAGCGCAGCGTCACCGGAATGGTGGCGTTGGAGCTGGCGGTGGAGAAGGCGAACAGCTGCGCCGGCCGAAGCTTGCGCATGAAGGTGATCGGGTTCAGCCCCGAGAACACCTTGAGAATCACCATCAGCGTAATGAACAGGTGCAGGAAGAGCGTGCCCGTGAGCGTGGCGACATAAGCCAGTACCGGCACGAACAGTCCGATTCCCTGTTCCGCGAACACGCGCGCGATCAGGCAGAAGACGCCGATGGGCGCGAAGGCCATGACGATGGAGACGACCTTCATCATCAGTTCGTTCATGTATTCGCAGGCCTGGACGAAGGGCAGCGAACGCTCGCCCAGCATCAGGGCCGCCACGCCGACAAGCACCACGTAGAAGATCACCTGCAGCATTTCGCCTTGGGCGAAGGCATTGATCGGGTTGGTCGGGACGATCGCCGCCATCACCGACCAGACGGTCGGCGCCTCCTTGGCGTCGATGCCGGCGGAGGCGTCGACACCGGTCATGTCGAAGCCGGAGCCGGGCGCAACGACGACCGCGATGGCGATGGCCACGGCGATGGCGATGGCCGTGGTCATCATGTAGAGGCCGAAGGACTTGCCGCCGACGCGACCGAGGACGCGCACGTCGCCGATACCGGCCACGCCACAGATCAGCGAGAACACGACCAGCGGCACGACCAGCATCTTCAGGGCATTCACGAACATCGTGCCGATCATCCAGAACAGGCCGGACACGATGTATTCGTTGATGAAGGCCGAATCGATCTGGTTGAAGAGCACGCCGACGATCAGGCCGAGCCCCATGCCCAGCATGATCTTTGTCGTGCGGTTGAATTTCAGGACCTTCTGCATGGGCAAGTTCCATCTCTTGGGCCCGGAGGCCAGCCTAAAGTGCAGATCCACTCAATCTTTTTACAGAATAAACCTCTCCCTCTCAGCGTGAGATCACGCCAAGACAGAATTTATCAAGGTTAGACTGTCTATTTCTTGATCATGACTTTAGAGAAGCAGTTGGCTCTGTCAAGGTTCCGTCACATTTGCGGTGGAGTCCCCGATTGCCCCTTTCGGCCGTGTCATCGGTGTCGCTTCATCCCGTCAGACCGCTGGGAGGCTGGCAACCTTGACTTCCCGCGACGGGGTCGGTTGAGCTTGGCCACGGGCTTTGGCTCGCCCTCAAGGGAGTGATCGCGATGCGGCTGGCGTGGCTTTCTCTCGGCTGGATGGCGCTTGGCGCGGGCATCGTCGGCATTGCGCTGCCGCTTCTTCCCACGACGCCGTTTCTGATCCTGAGTGCCTTCGCGTTTTCCCGCGGCTCGCCAAGGCTTGAGCGGTGGCTGCTCAGTCATCCGCGCTTCGGGCCGATGATCGTCGACTGGCGCAGGGAGGGCGCCATCAGTCGCCGCGCGAAGCTCGTTGCCATCGTCGCAATGGCACTGATGTTGATCGGCAGCTGGATCGGCCTCGGCTTTGGCCGCGTCGTGATCATCCAGGCGGCCGTTCTGTCGGCCGTGTCGATCTTTCTGCTGACCCGGCCCGAGCCCGTCGCTCATAGACGGGTAGAGGATGCCGAGGCGGGCGAGGTCTGAATTCGAAACAGGTCGCGCAACGCGAGGCTGCGCGACCTGTGGTCGTTGGCCGTTATTGGCTGGCCGTCTGCCGTGACCGGGCGTCGGCCACCGTGTCGGCCTTGACCGCCCCGGCATCGTTCGACCAGGCTTGGCGCAGGAAGCTCGCGAGGGCCGCCACCTCGTCGTCGGAAAGCCGGTCGGCGAAGCCGGGCATGCGCAGGCGCTCCGGCCGCTTCGAGGTCGACGGCAGTTCGGCGCCGTTGAGGATCAGGCTCACCAAGCCGGCCGGCGAATCGGCGGTCACCAGGGAATTGCCGTCGAGCCGCGGAAACACCTCGGCCGCTCCCCTGCCGTCGGCGAAATGGCAGGCGTTGCAGTTGTCGAGATAAAGCCGCGCCCCGAGATCCATGGACGGGTCGGCCGAAACCAGGAGCTTTTCCGTGTCGGTCGGCTCTCTCGCCGTCCCGCCCTGCTGTGCTGGCTCGTTCCCGGCATTCTCCGGCGCCGGACCGTTGCGTCCGATCGCCCGCAGATAGGCAACCATCGCGGCCATGTCGTCGTCGGAGAGATATTGCAGGGAGTCCTGCACCACCAGCGTCATCTCGCCGGCCACCGCCGAATGGGCATTGCGGCCGGTCGAGAGATAGAGCGCCAGGTCGTCGGCGCTCCAGCTCTGCGGCGCGCTGTCGTCGCCGCGCAGATCCGGCGCGCTCCATCCGCCGATTTTTCCGCCCGACAGGAAGTCGTCGCTGCCTTCGGAGAAGCCCGCCTGGACCGACAGGTCGTTGCGCGGCGTATGGCAGGCGCCGCAATGGCCCGGACCCTCGACGAGGTAGGCCCCACGATTGAGCTGATCGTCCTGGAAGGGCGGCTTGAACTCCGATTCGGGCAGGCCGACCCAGTTCCAGGCCCGAATTCCCCAACGCTGGTTGAACGGGAAGTCGAGCCGGGTCTCCTGAACCTCGTTCTTCACGGGCGGAAGTTCGTCGTGGAAATAGTGATAGAGCGCGCGGACGTCGACCTCGCTGAGCTTGCGGTAGTTGTCGTAAGGCATCGCCGGGTAGAGATGGGCACCATCGCGGCGGATGCCGTCGTAGAGCGCCGCCCGGAACTCATCGAGCGTGTAGTCGCCGATACCGGTGTCCTTGTCGGGCGTGATGTTCGACGAATAGATGGTGCCGAACGGGCTGTCGATCGCCCGGCCGCCGGCAAATGGCTTGCCGCCCTCTGCCGTGTGGCAGGCCTGACAATCGGCCACCTGCGCCGCATAGAGGCCGGCGCCGTCCGGAACCTGATAGTCGTCGGCAAGCTGCTGTTTCGCTCCGGTCGTCTGGACCGGGATGAAGATGAAGGCGAGCAGGGCGATCACGCCGAGCGCGATCAGGCCGAGAAGGATTTTCAGCACGGTTTTCATGGGCGTCCTCCTCAGACCAACGGCCGCGGGTTGGGCAGGTAGTCGTTGCGGATCGCATGGGCCGCCCAGTAGGCGAGGCCGCCCACCATGCCCGTCGGGTTGTACTGCAGGTTCTGCGGAAAGGCGCTGGCGCCCATGACGAAGACGTTGTGGACGTCCCAGCTCTGCAGATAGCGGTTGAGCGCCGAGGTCTTGGGATCACCGCCCATGATCGCGCCGCCCACATTGTGGGTCGATTGATAGGCCGTCGTGTCGTAGTGGCTGCCGTCCGACTTGTAGCTCGACTTGAAGCTGTCGGGGTTCAGCGCCTTGGTGATGCCCTCGATCTTGGTCTTCATGAATTGCGTCATGGCGATGTCGTTGGCCTTCCAGTCGAACGTCATGCGCATGAGCGGCCGGCCGTAGGGATCCTTGTAGGTCGGATCGAGATCGAGATAGGTGTCGCGATAGGCGAGATTGGTGCCGTGGCTGCCGATGCTCATCGAATGGCCGTACCATTCGCCGATCGCCTGCTTCCAGCCGGCGCCCCACGATGGCGAGCCCGAGGGCAGGCTCATCGAGCGGATCGGCTGGCCGTTGGTCTGCGAAGAGTTGATGTAGCTGCCGCCGATGAAGCCCTCCTTGCCGAAGTCGATCTGGTTGACCGAAAAATCGTCGATCACGATGCCGTTGGAGCCGGCACCGACGAAGGGATTGAAGTCGACGTCCTTGAAGTAGAGCGATGTGCCGCCGTTCATCTGATAGGAGTAGGCGCGGCCCGTGACGCCTTCACCCGTTGCCGGGTCGTAGGGCTGGCCGATGCCCGACAGCAGCATCAGATGGACATTGTGCAGCGAATAGGCCGCCACGATCACCATGTCGGCCGGCTGGAAGACCTCCTCCTGGGCATCGATGTCGACATAGGTGACGCCCGTCGCCGTCTTTCCGTCCTGGGCGAGCTCGATCCGCAGCACCTCGGAATTGACGCGGTACTGGAAGTTCGGCTTGCGCTTCAGGGCGTCCAGGACGCAGGTCTGCGGCGACGACTTGGAATAATTGAGGCAGCCGAAGCGCTCGCAGAAACCGCAGAAATTGCAGGGTCCGAGCTGCATACCGTAGGGATTGGTATAGGCGACCGACGCGTTGGCGCCGGGGCGCGGATAGGGGTGATATCCCATCTGCCTGACGGCATCGGCAAACATCCGCGCGCCATAGGTGGACGGCAGGGGCGGCAGCGGGTAGTCGCTCGACCGAGGCGACTCGAACGGATTGCCGCCCTCGACGATCTGGCCGTTGAGATTGCCGGCCTGGCCGGTGATCCCGGCCACCTTTTCGAAGCGGTCGAAAAAGGGCTCCATCTCCTCGTAGGAGACGCCCCAGTCCTGAAGCTGGACGTCCTCCGGAATGATGTCGGCGCCGAAGGTCTCCTCGACATAGGAGCGCAGACGCAGCTCTTCCTTCTGCGGCCGGAAGGTGTGGCCGTTCCAGTGGACGCCGGCCCCGCCAACGCCGTTGCCCGGAAGAAAGGAGCCGAGCTGACGATAGGGCAGCGCCTCGTCGGAGGTGGAATGGCGGATGGTCAGCGTCGACTGGCGCGGGCGCTGCATGAAGCCGTAGCGCACGCCGTAGCGCAATTCGTCGGCCACCTCAGGATACTGGAAATCGGGCACCGTGCTGCGGTCCGGCCCGCGCTCCAGGGCGAGCACCTCCAGGCCTTCCTCGCACAATTCCATGCCGAGGATCGAGCCGGTCCAGCCGAGCCCGATGATGACGACATCCTTCTTCTTCTCGGTTCTGGCCATGGTCACGCCCTCTCGCCGGAGATCGAGACGGGACCAAGCGGATAGGGCACGTTGTCCTGGTCGACCCATTCGCGGAAATTGGCGCGAGCCCCAGGGAAGCCGATATAGACCCAAGCGGCCATCTCGTGATTGCCGCCATACATCGGATCGGCGAAATAGCCTTCCTTGGTGTTCTGCAGCAGCAGCGAGAAGAAGTTTCGGAGCTCCGGCGGCAACGGAACCTTGGTGGCCTCCGGCGCCGCCTGACCGGCACCCTGCGTCGACGGATTGAACTGAGCGAAATCGCCGCCCGCCGCATGGGTGGGCTTTTGCTGGTCGCCTTTGCCCTCGAGCGCCTTCAGCGCCGCATCCTGACCGTCGGCGTCGAGATCAGCGAAGCGTTTGCCCATCGTGTCGGCGCACCATTTGTCGAAGACGGCAATCCCCTGACGGTAGATCTCGGCGGGAGTCAGCGGTGACTGAAAGCCCATCAGTGGGTCGGCGTCGGCCTTGTGCGGGCCCTCCATGTACCAGTCGGCCGCCTGTCCGAAATCGCCGGCGAGCTGGTTGTCGATGAACACCGGCACGCGCGCCTCGATCGCGCCCGGACCATCGCCTTCGGAGGGGATCAGGCGCGCGGTCGCTGCCTGGATGAAAACCCATTCGTCCGCATTGAAGTATTTGGCGGTGTATTTCGTGAGGGGGACCGGCGGCTTCTTCGCTTGAGCCAGGGCGGGGTTTTGAAACGGCAGCAACGCCACCCCGGCGGCGCCGGCTCGCAGGAAGCTGCGCCGATTGGGTCTGAAGGGATGAGTCGACATTGTCTATCCTCGTATGGCTCGTCCGTCGCCGACGGAGCGATGTCGACCGATCTTGCTGAAACGCTCGCAGTCAACGGAACTCCGGCCGCACACGAAGCGGTACGCACGGCGAACGCCGGATGCCCGTCGCACAAACTCCAACGATGTCGGTCCGAGGATGTGGCTTGATCGAGCAGCGATGATGTCGCGCCAGCCTGGGCGGCTTGCGGATAACTATGGAATGGTTCTAGTTCGTCCATAGGACGGCATCCCATTTCAGCGGCGGTTGTATTGAGCTGGGAAAGCATCTTTCGGCTGTCGTGAAAGGCAGACGCCGCCAGTTGAAGGCTGGCTGGACGACGGCCGGCGTGGACTTGCCGGCCTCGGACGGGTAACGATTCCCGCTGTTGCAAGGCCGAGCGCGGGAGGTCGGGAATGGCGCTGGCGATGCCGAAGCCCAACGAGGCGATTTTGAACCGCCGGCAGGAGATCGCGGCCGCGCTCCGCGCTGTCGTGCCGGGAGAAGGCGTGGTCGAGACGCCGCGCGAGATGCAGGTTTTCGAGAGCGATGGGCTGACCGCCTATCGCCAGATGCCGCTGGCCGTGGTTCTGCCCGAAACGGTGGAACAGGTCGCGGCGATCCTCCGATACTGCCATGCCGAAGAGATTCCGGTGGTGCCTCGCGGCGCCGGTACGTCGCTGTCGGGCGGTGCGCTGCCGCTTGCCGACGGCGTTCTCCTGGTGATGTCGAAGTTCAACCGGGTCCTGGAGACCGACTTCGACAATCGTTGTGCCGTGGTGCAGCCAGGGGTCACCAATCTCGGCATCACCAAGGCGGTGGAGCACCGCGGCTTCTACTATGCGCCGGACCCGTCCTCGCAGATCGCCTGTTCGATCGGCGGTAATATCGCGGAAAATTCCGGCGGCGTGCATTGCCTGAAATACGGGCTCACCACCAACAACGTGCTGGGACTGGAGTTCGTGACCATCGAAGGCGAGGTCATCCGCCTGGGGGGCAAGCATCTGGATTCCGAAGGCTACGACCTGCTCGCGCTGATGACCGGCTCGGAAGGGCTGCTCGGTGTCGTCACCGAGGTCACGGTGCGCATCCTGCAGAAGCCGGAGACGGCGCGTGCCGTGCTCATCGGCTTTCCGACCAGCGAGGAGGCCGGTGCCTGCGTCGCGGCGATCATTGCGGAGGGCATCATCCCCGGCGGCATGGAGATGATGGACGGACCGGCGATCCGCGCCGCCGAGGACTTCGTCCACGCCGGCTATCCGCTCGACGTCGAGGCGCTGCTGATCGTCGAACTGGACGGGCCGGCTGCGGAGGTCGATCATCTCCTCGGCGTCGTCGAGGCCATCGCCCGCGACAATGGCGCGACCACCTGTCAGACTTCGCAGTCGGAGGAGGAGCGCATCCTGTTCTGGGCCGGGCGCAAGGCGGCTTTTCCCGCGGCGGGCCGTATCTCGCCCGACTATTACTGCATGGACGGCACCATCCCGCGAAAGGCGCTACCGCAGGTTCTGGTAGGCATGAAGGCGCTATCGGAGAGATATGGGCTGAGCGTCGCCAACGTCTTTCACGCCGGCGACGGCAATCTCCACCCATTGATCCTCTACGATGCCAACAAGCCGGGCGAACTCGACCGCGCGGAAGCGTTCGGCGCCGACATTCTGCGGTTGTGCGTCGAAGTCGGCGGCGTACTCACCGGCGAGCACGGAGTCGGCGTGGAAAAGCGCGACCTGATGCCGGCGATGTTCGGCGAGGACGATCTGAAGCACCAGCAGCGCGTCAAATGCGCCTTCGATGACAAGCACCTTCTCAATCCCGGCAAGGTGTTTCCGCAGCTTCATCGCTGCGCCGAACTGGGACGCATGCACGTTCACAGAGGGCAGGTCGCATTTCCCGATCTGCCGAGGTTCTGACAATGGCTGCATGGCAGACCGCGGACGAGCAGAATCTCACGATTATGACGCCCGATTCGCCCGAGGCGGTGCGTGACGTCGTGGCCGCCGCGATTGCCGACGAGGCGCCCTTGGCGGTCGAGGGTACCGGCTCCAAGCGCGGCCTCGGCCGGCCGATGTACGCTTCGCGCGCGGTCTCGCTCGCCGCAATGTCGGGCGTCACGCTTTATGAGCCGGAGGAACTGGTTCTGTCGGCCAAGGCCGGAACGCCGATCGCGGACATCGAGCGGTTGCTCGACGGGAACGGCCAGCGGCTGGAATTCGAGCCGATGGATTACGGCCCGCTGCACGGGCTCGCGCCCGGCCAGGGCACGCTGGGCGGGGTCGTCGCCTGCAATCTCTCCGGTCCGCGCCGGATCAAGCACGGCGCGGCCCGCGACCACGTGCTCGGCGTGCAGGCCGTTTCCGGACGTGCGGAGATCTTCAAGTCCGGCGGACGGGTCGTCAAGAATGTCACCGGCTACGACCTCGCCAAGGGCCTGGCCGGCTCCTACGGCACTCTGGCGATCCTGACGGAGATCACCGTGAAGGTGATGCCGAAGACCGAGACCGAGACGACGCTGCTCCTGCGCGGGCTGCTGGACGACGCGGCCGCCGGTGCCATGGCCGCCGCGATGGGTTCGTCGGCGGAAGTCTCGGGGGCGGCTCATCTGCCGCATCTGGTTGCGACCCGGGTTCTCGGCGGCGCGCTCGGAAGCGACGCGGCGACGGCGCTGCGGCTCGAAGGCTTCGGACCATCGGTCGAGGCGCGAGCCGCCTATCTGGGTCAGGCCCTGACGCGCGTGGCGCCGCTGGAGCGGCTGGAGGCCGGGCAATCTCGCGCCTTCTGGCGCGACGTGCGCGACGCGGTCCCCTTCGCCGACGGCACCGACAAGCCGGTCTGGCGCCTGTCCGTCACGCCGACACGGGGCCACGAGATCGTCATGGCGCTGAGGATGCAGGCAGCCATCGATGCCTTTTACGACTGGCAGGGCGGCCTGATCTGGCTGCGCATGGAGGTGGGAGAGCCGGAGGCCGACCTGGTGCGGACGGCCGTCGCGCATTTCGGCGGCGGTCATGCGACGCTGGTGCGGGCGTCCGATGCGGCGCGAGCCGCTATCCCGGTATTTCAGCCGCAAGCCGGTCCACTCGCGGCCCTGACTGGGCGGCTCAAAGATCAGTTCGATCCAAAGGGCGTACTCAATCCGGGACGGCTCGGCTGATGCAGACGTCCTTCTCTCTGTCTCAGCTTTCCGATCCGGACGTCGCGGAAGCCGAATCAATCCTGCGCAAATGCGTGCATTGCGGCTTCTGCCTTGCGACCTGCCCGACCTATGTGACGCTCGGGAGCGAACTCGATTCGCCGCGTGGCCGCATCTATCTCATCAAGGACATGCTGGAGAACGACCGGCCGGCCGAGCCCGAGGTCGTCACCCATCTCGACCGCTGCCTCACCTGCCTGTCCTGCATGACGACCTGCCCCTCGGGCGTCGACTATATGCATCTGGTCGAGCACGGCCGCGAGCATGTCGAAAAGACCTATCGTCGGCCCCTGGCCGATCGCGCCATTCGCTGGCTGCTCGCCAGGACCTTGCCTTATCCGAAGCGGTTTCGCGCGGCCCTGTCGATGGCACGGCTCGCTCGTCCGATCGCGGGCGTCTTCGAGCGTGTTGCATCGCTGAAGCCGCTGGCGGCCATGTTGCGCATGGCTCCGGCGCGGCTGCCGTCCTCCGGCGACGATCGGCGCAGTGCCGTTTCCGCCGGGCCCGCCTCGGGCAAGCGCGTCGCGTTGCTTCGAGGCTGTGCCCAATCGGTGCTCGATCCCGGCATCAACGCCGCTACGGTCCGGCTGCTCATCCGGCTGGGCGTGAGGGTGGTCGACGTGGAGGGGGAGGGCTGCTGCGGCGCCATCGTCCAGCACATGGGAGAGCAGAAGCAAGGCGTGGCGCTGGCGAAGGCCAACATCGATGCATGGTGCCGGGCGCTCGACGAGGGCGGGCTCGACGCGATCGTCATCACGGCCTCCGGTTGCGGCACGGCGATCAAGGACTATGGCCATCTGTTCCGGCTCGATCCCGCCTATGCCGAGAAGGCGGCGCGGGTGTCGGCCCTTGCGATGGACGTCACCGAGTTCCTGGCAGGGCTCGACCTGCCGCTGCCTTCGATAGAACCCGGCCTCGTCGTCGCGTACCATTCCGCCTGCTCGATGCAGCACGGCCAGAGAATCGTCCGCCAGCCGAAGCTGCTGCTTGCGAATGCCGGGTTTGTCGTCCGCGACGTGCCGGAGGGCCATCTGTGCTGCGGCTCGGCAGGAACCTACAATATCCTGCAGCCGGAGATCGCGGCGAAGCTGCGGACCCGCAAGGTGGGCGCCATCGAAAGCGTTGCGCCACAGGTGGTCGCCACCGGCAATATCGGCTGCATCACGCAACTCGCGCCGTCGACCGATATCCCCGTTCTGCATACGGTCGAACTGCTGGATTGGGCCCTGGGAGGCGCCAAACCGGACAAGCTCGCCGCCCGCAGGACGACCTAGCTAGGCGAAGAGGGGCGCGTCCAGACCGAACCTGAGCCAGGCAGGGCGAGCGGCATCGCGTCGATCGGCGGTGCTCTCGCCATAGCCGGCGGTCAGCAACGCCACGGCGGCCGGGACGGTGGATTGCCGATATCCCGGCAGCGCGCTATCGGCTCCAGCGGTTGCCAGCGCCTGATCGGCCGCATCGATCACCCGATCTGCCGACAGCGGCATGCGCAATGCCGCCGCTGCGCCAAGCTTGACCGCCATTCTGAGAAAGTCCGGGCGGCCGTCGCAAACCTGCGTAACGGGATGGCCCGAGATCACCACGATGGGAATGTCCGGATCGATGGATCGGATCTGGCGAATGGTGCCCAGGCCGTCGAGCTTGGGCATGAAGATATCGATAAAGACGCAATCGAAGCGCCCCTGGCCCAACAGGGAAAGGCCCTGATCGCCATCATCGGCCGTGCACGTGACATAGCCTTGCGATTCCAGCGCCCGTCCAACAGTGTTCAGCGCGTCGAGCCGATCCTCGATGACAAGAATTCTCGGCATGTCCGTCCCCTCTGCTCGCCGAGATATGTTTGACGCTGTTCACGCACACCGACCACGGCCTCCAATCGACGCCAATCGCGCGTTCCAGCTCGAGAACTATGGGACCGTTACTTTTCGACGTTAGGACCTTTCACAAAAAATTCAAATACGCAAAAATACATATGATTGTCACGCAAGTTTATTTTTGAATTGTCTGTGTGTTGTGTTGGAGGGCAAGCGATCAAGAAGAATGACAGGCGCTGCCGCCGAAGCGGACTACCTGAATGGCAGCCGACGACGATCCGGCTTGAGGCAACCGGCCGATCAAGCTTGATCTGTCTGCTGGGCGGGGGAGGCAAGCTGTCCGGAATGCAGCCGGAGCGTGACACCGAAAACCCGGGTTTTCGGTGTCACGCTCGATACCGTGAGGGGTCAGAGCGAATCGGCTCGCCATCCCCTGCTGCAAATAGAGTCTGTCGCATCACAGACCGTTCGAAGCCGCTGCGCCTTGTGGTGTTGCGGCGTCGGCTCGTCTGCAGCCTCAAACCTCGGACAGGTTGACGCGCATCCTTTCGAGAGACGATTCGACGACGGTCCGAGCCATCGGTTCGATGCCGCTCATCGCCCGTTCGTAAGCCCTTGTCAGGATCGGGCGAATCTCGTTGAAGACGTGCTCGACCTTGTCGGTCACCGTCACCACTTTGGCGCGACGGTCGGCCGGATCGACCTTCCGTTCGATCAGTCCACGCGCCTCCAGTCGGTCCAGATAGGCCGTCACCGTCATCGGTTCGACGCCCATGCGTTCGGCCAAGACCGATTGGCGAACGCCCTGGTATTGCTGGATGAGCAGAAGCGTGCGGATCGCGCCCGGTGTGAGTTCGATTCCGCTTTCGACCACGCTCTTGTCGATTTCGCTACGCAGAAGCCGTGCCGCGTCCGTCAACGCAAAGGCCGCCGCGCCTACCGTGTCATGATGTTGAAGCATTTCAGCGTTTCTCCTTATGGTGCCGAGTTCCCGCTCTACGCGCCGGCGCCTTTCGCTCTCCTCGTATTAAGCAATTCTGATTTAATAGAAATCTTCAATTCCCTTAAGCTAGTATTTATACTTACTCTAAACAAGGGATTTTGGTAAGAACGCCTGATCATATGAAATGAGACTGCCATTTCACTATTCTAGAACATGAAAAAAATCGAGAAAATTCTAACGTATGAAACGTTTTCCATAAAAGACGCCGTACATTCGGCTTAGGCTCGGCCGCTCATGGCCACACAATTGGCGATCACCCTGGCGACATCTTCGCTATCCAGCGGCTTTTCCAGGAGCGCAGTGGCCGACGCTTGCGCGGCCGCCGCCGGCAATCCGGGCGATAGCTTGCCTGTCATCATGACGGCGGGCATTCGGACACCGTGTGTCCTGAGCCAGGCCAGCAGATCGAGGCCACTCTCCGATCCCAGGTCCACGTCGATCAAAAGGCAGCCGTCATCATCGAGCGGCGTTGCCCGCACCTCCTCTGCAGACGAAAAAGATCGAACCGTAGCCCCCTCGATTTCGAGCAAGGCGGCGAAAGACTCGCCCACGGCCTCGTCGTCATCGACCACAAATACGGTGATTCCAGCCAATGGAGTCATGGCGGAGCCCCAACAAGCATGACAGATCATGCTATACAGGGACTGCCTCAACAATAAGCAAAACTACATATCCAGCGCCGGCGCCTGTCCCGCCTGATGCGTGAGACTCACCAGTTCGGCCAGATTCCTCACGCCCACCTTTCGCATGATGTTGGTGCGGTGGATTTCCACGGTGCGTCGCGAGATTCCGAGATTGTAGGCGATGATCTTGCTGGGAGATCCCTGGGCGACTTCCGCCAGAACTTCCTGCTCCCGCGGTGAAAGGGATGCCAGCCGTTGTGCCGCCCTGTTCTGGGCGTCCAGCCATTGGCGCTTGTTGCGATCCTGAGTCAGCGCCTGCTTCACCGCGCCGAGCAGCATCTCGTCGTCGAAAGGCTTTTCGATGAAGTCGATGGCGCCCAGTTTCATGGCCTCGACGGCGGTGCGCAGCTCTCCGAATCCGCTGATGACGATGACGGGCAGGTGCGCGGCGTCCTGGGCAAGCCGTCGCTGCAATTCGATCCCGGTCATCTCCGGCATCTTGAGATCAACGATGAGGCAGCCGGCCTCGAAAGGTTTCCGACTCAAGAATGCCGCAGCTGACCGAAAGGCAGATACGGTAAAGCCCGAAGTTTCCAGAAGTGCGGAGATAGAGTCCAGCACATCCGGATCGTCATCGATTACGCAGACAGTGTTTGCATCGACCATGATTGTGCCTGTGTGATCGGTATGAATACATAGAATGTGGTACCCGTTTCGCTACTAACAACCGTCATCTCCCCGCCGTGGGTTTCGATGATGGATTGGCAAATCGCCAGCCCCAACCCCATGCCCTTCGGCTTGGTGGTCTGGAACGGCTTGAACAGTCTCCCGCGAATCTCGGCGGCGAGACCCGGCCCGGTGTCGCCGACGCTCACCTTGATGCGGTCATCGTCGAATTTTGTGGTCACGGTCAGCACGCGCCGGTTGCAGTTGGTCATCGCTTCGACGGCGTTGGCGACGAGATTCGCGATGACCTGCTGGAGCTGCACGCGATCGACAGGTGCCAACGGAAGGTCGGGATCGTAGTCGCGGATGATCTCTATCGGCTCCGCTTGTCCCAGCAGAGCCGTTTCGAGGCCTTCCTCAACGACGTCGTTGATCTGTCTTAACTCGACCGTGGCGTTCGGGTTGCCGATAAATTCGCGCATCCGGCGAATCAGGATCGTGGCCCGCTGCGCCTGCTCCACGGTTTTATCGATATAGCGCGACAGCCGCTCGTCCCCTTCGAAAGGCCGCTGGCTCATCAGGCGCTGCGCCGACTTGGCGTAGTTGACCACCGCCGTCAGCGGTTGGCGCAGTTCGTGGGCGAGAGCGCCGGCCATCTGGCCCGCGGCGTTCAGGCGGGAGGCGTGCGCCGCCTCGGCCTGAAGCTGATGTGCCCGCCGTTCCTGGGCCAGAATATGCGAGATGTCGCGGGCGATCTTGGAGATCGCGACCACCTCGCCATCGGAATTGCGCACGGGCGAGATCGTCAGGGAGATGTCGCGGCGCTCGCCGTCCTTGTTCGTCAGCACGGTCTGATGCTGAGCGACCGGTTCGCCGTGCGCGACGCGGCCCATGATCGCCATCAGCTCCTCCTTGTGGTCGTCCGGCACCACCATCGCGACATTGGCACCGATCGCTTCCTCCGCCGAATAGCCGTGAAGCTTTTCGGCAGCGGGGTTCCAGAAGGTGACGATGCCGTCGAGCGTGGTGGTGAAGACCGCATCGACCGACGAGTTGATGACGGCGCCGAGCCGCGTCTCGCTTTCCATATAGCGATGCAGCGCACGGGCCAGCACGCCGATCTCGCCCTTGGCCTCGAGCGGCAGGGGGCGCGCGGTCGTCTCCGCTGGATCGACCGCGCGGGCGATCTCGCGCAGCGGACGGGTGAAGGTGATGCCCATCACCATTGCCAGCAGCGCCGCGATCAGGGCGGCGGCGAGCCCGACATTGAGGCTCGAGCGCGCGACATTGCCGAACTGCGCCAGCAGTTGGGGGATTGGCATCAGCTCCAGCACCAACAGCGGCCGAACCTCCGCCAGCCTGACCGGCCAGGCGGCGACGGCATATTCGATGTGGTCGGCGCCAACGGCGGTCGTCGTCATCGGGGCTTCGGTCGTGACGATGTCCGCGAGGTTCGGCCAATCGTCCTGGAACAGGGCCGGATCGCCGCGCTCGAAGGCGAAGGCGCGCCGCGGATCGGGATGGACGAGATAGTTGCCTTCAGCGTCGACCAGATAGAGGTTTGCGCCGTTGGGCGTCTGCACGGGAAGCTGCTGCAGGATTGGACGCATGTCGAGAATGATGATCATCAGGCCCAGCGGCGCTTCACTTCCAGAGCGCACCGGCGTGGCGATCCGCAACACCGGTATGGGGGGCTCGATGACATCGCCGCCATCTCGTCTGTAGTCCAGCCTGGAGACGTAGACACCACCGCGTGGCAGCGCGAGTGTAGCGGCGACATAGGGGCGGTCGGCTCTGGATCTCAGGTCGGCTTCGTTGATGACGCGCGTCACGAGGCTGGATTCGTCGCGCACGACGCGGACCAGTTCCATCGCACTGTTGTCAGCGCCGATCAGCCTCAGTTCCAGATAGTGCGGCTGTGCCTGCAGCATCGAGGTGAAGACCGCCGCAAGATGAGACCGCCATTGTCCGGGCGATCCCTCGCTCGGCGTCGCGGGGGCGATCGTTTCGAGCTCGACCGCCGCGTCGACGACGAACGGCATAGTGCTCAAAGCCAGGACGTCGGCTCGAGCTCCGGCCGCAAATCCTTCCAGGTTGGCGGCGACGAGGCCGGCGTTTGACCGCAGGCTCTGCAAGGTCGAGGGGACGACGGCCGTGACCGCGCGTTTGTAGATCAGCACACCGACCGCACCTGCCGTCAGCGCAACGAGCGCGACCATGACAATGGAGAGGCGCAGAGACAGATTCACAGGACTTGGCCGGCTTCCCTCCCCGAGGGAAGCGATAGGGTGAAGGCCTGGAAGCTCACGAGAATCTCCCTTGTCCGTTTTTTGCGTTGCCGATTCTGTAAGTCGGCAATACTATCGCCGACCTCGAATCGTGCACTGATTCTTCTTTCTTTTTATATCCTTAGGTTGTGCTGGCAAGACCCTGCAAGGCGAGGTTCACTCAATTTGAATTGGCGCTCAATCCGGCCAATGCAACGCCGCTTCGGCACTGCGGCAAGGCCGCGCCATCGCCCCGTCCGGGCGCGGTTCGGCAAAGGCGCCTTTCAGCGCGTCCGCGACGGCCTGTGCTTCGTCAGGGTGGAGATTGCAGGGATCGAAGTAGAAGTAGCCGCGCTCCGATTCGTGGTCGCGCACGATCACCGGCGGTTCGCCCGCCGCCAACGTCTTGGCGAGACCGGTCGCGGTGAAGCCGCTCTCCGGAGTGACGGTGATCTCCAACCGATCGAGCGGGTTGTCGGTCGGATCGGGCACGATGCGCGCCTCGAGGCCCGGCAGGGCGTTGGCCGTCTCCAGCCAAAGATCGAGCGCCGCACGCTCGCGTGCCCGGATTCCAGCGTGATCGCGCGTCTCCCAGGCTTCCAACGCCGCCATCACGCCGGCAATCGATTCCTTGCCGACCTTCATGGCGCGGCCGACACCGCGATTCTGCAGATAGGCGGCGCGCACGAGATCCTTTCGGCCGGCGACGATGCCGCTGGTGGGGCCGGACAGGAACTTGTGGCCGGAATAGATGACCACGTCGGCGCCGCGGGCCAGAAAACCCTTCAAGTCGTATTCCGAGGCGGCATCGACGATAACCGGCACACCGCGCGGCCGGCAGATGTCCACCACCTCCTCAAGGCTGAGCATGCCGTAGGACGCCGTATGGTGACTGACGACATAGAGCATGGCCGCCGTGCTCTCGGTGATCGCATTGGCGACGTGGTGATGTTGCACCGCGGTGGCGGTGCCCGCCAGAACGACCTTTCCGCCGCCGAGCCGGATCGATTGGTCGACCGGCGCCCCGTAGTTCACGGCGTGGCCCACCTGCAGGATTACTTCGTCCTTCAGGCCCGGTGTTCGATCGGGCAGCCGCTCGATCGCCAGAAGATCGTCGCCGGTGATCGCGCCGGCCACCGTCATGGTGATGCCGGCAGCGCAGCAGGAGGTGATGAAACCGGCCTCGGCGCCGGTCAGACGGGAGACGATGGCGCTGGCGCGACGCTGCAGATCGTCCATCTCGATCCATTCCGGGGCGATTTCGGCCATCGCCGCGATCGCCTCCTCGTTCATGATCGAGGCACCGAGAGACGTCATGGTGCCCGACACGTTGATCACCTGGCGCAAACCCAGACGTGTCCGGATGTGGGAGTTGTGGCGAAGAGGGGATGTCATTTTTTCTCGGGGTCCAGATAGGTGAGCAGACGATGGAGTGTGCCGCTTGGAGGGGATCAGGAAAAGGCTGTGGCCGAGTGCCGGCCGGATTGGACGGGAGACCGATCGGCCTGCCATTCGCGATGGTGTTCGGGCCGGCGCTTGAACGCTCTTTCGGTTTTCGCGTCAGAGTGTGACTTGACCGCGCCGAGTCTTCCTCTTTTATGGAAGCCAAACGGAGAAAGCGCGCGATGAACGATATGACCCGGAGCCGGACCAGCGGAATCGACCGGTCTCTGCAGGTGATGGATATCCTGGCCGAGCGTCGCACGCCGATGTCGGCCTACGATCTGGCCAAGAGCGCCGGGGCGCCGATCTCGACGATCTATCGGCTGGTGGATGAACTGGTCGAGCGGCAGATGTTGTCGCGAGGTCCGGACAATGCCGTCTGGTTGGGGCCGCGGCTGATGCGTTACGGGCTGATTTACCGGGCGCGCATGAACGTCTTCGGCTTGGCCCAGCAGGAGATGCAGCAGCTGGTCGAGGCGACGGGCGAGACCGTGCAGATCTGCACCCGCGACGAGGGCATGATGCTGGTGATCGGCATGGCGGAGGGCGAGGGTCATTTCCGCGTCGCTTCCCATGTCGGCACGCGGGTGCCGCTCAACTGGACCGCGTCCGGTCGACTGCTTCTCGGCCATCTCGACGACAAGGCGCGTCGTGCCGCCTTTGCGGCGACGGCCCGCCCGTCGTTGACCGGCATGGCCGAGACCGATCCCGATCGCCTGTCGGCCCAGGCACGGGCCGATTTCGAAAACCGGCTGGCCGTCCAGTTCAACGCCAGCGAGTTTTCGGTGGCCTGCATCGCAGCGCCGATCCGGGACGAAAAGGGGGCGTGCGTCGCCACGATCTCGATCGTCCTGCCCGATCGCAAGGCGGAAGAACGGCAGGAGGAACTCGCTGCCGCCGTGCGCGCGTCCGCCGCTGCCGTCGAGCAGTCGCTCGGACGACCGTAGTCCGCCGGGGAGGGCGCGATGCGTCGCGCCGGACCGGTGAAGGCTGAGACTAGGCCACACGTTCGAAGATCGCCTCCACCTCGACGGTGATGCCGTTCGGCAGCGAGGCGACGCCGAAGGACGACCGCGCATGGATGCCGGCGGTGCCGAAGATCTTCGCAAGCAGGTCGGAGGCGCCGTCGATGACGAAGGAGTGACGGTCGAAATCCGGCGTTGCATTGACCAGCCCGAGCAGCTTGACCACGCCGCCTATCGCATCGAGGCTGCCGCAATGGGCGCGCAGGGCCGCAAGGATATTGAGCGCCACCAGTTCGGCATGGCCGCGCGCCACCTCGGCGGCGACATCGGCACCCACCTTGCCGCGCATCAGCTGGCCGTCCTCCAGCACCGGCCCCTGACCCGAGACATAGAGCAGGCCGCCGGAGTCCCTGACATTGGTGAACGAGCCGATCGGCACCGGCGGCGCGGCCGGCAGAACGATGCCGGCCCGCGACAGGCGGACCTCCGGAGTATCGTCGTCACTGGATTGGAGAGAGGGGATCGAAGCCATGAAATCCATCAGAGATTGATGCAGTGGGCGGTCCGTCCGGTGCCGAGGGGCACAGGCGGTGGAACGGTCTCGGCGCAGGCCGGAAGGACGCGGGGACAGCGGGTGCGAAAGACGCAGCCCGACGGCGGATCGAGCGGACTGGGAATCGACCCTTCCAGCACCTGGCGCTGGCGCGTGACCTCCGGGTCCGGTTGCGGCACGGCGGACAGCAGCGCTCGGGTATAGGGATGCGACGGGTCGCGAACCAGAGGCCGGGCCGGGCCGGTCTCGACCACGCGGCCGAGATACATCACCGCGATCCGGTCGCAGAGATAGTCGACGACGCTCAGATCGTGGGCGATGAACAGCATGGTCAGATTGCGCCGCTCGCGCAGGTCGAGCAGCAGGTTCAGGATCTGCGCCTGGATCGAGACATCAAGGGCCGAGACGCTCTCGTCGGCGACGATGAATTCGGGCTCCAGCGCCATCGCCCGCGCGATGCCGATGCGCTGGCGCTGGCCGCCGGAAAACTCGTGCGGATAGCGGCTCATCTGATCGGGAGCGAGGCCGACTTCCTTGAGCAGGGCGGCCACCCGGTCGCGCCGCTCGCGCACGCTGCCGATCCGGTGGGCGCGCAGGCCCTCGGCCACGATGTGCTCGACCTTCAGACGCGGATTGAGCGAGGCCACCGGATCCTGGAAGATGATCTGCATGCGCCGGCGCATCGCCATCATCTCGCGCTCGGACAGGTCGGTCAGTTCCGTTCCGTCGAATCTGATCGAGCCGGCACTGGGTTCGATCAAGCGCAGCAGCGTGCGGCCCAACGTCGTCTTGCCGGAGCCGCTTTCGCCGACCAGACCGGTGATCGACCCGCGTTCGATATCGAGGCTGACGTCCTCGACCGCATGAACGACGCCGCGCGAGGTCTCGAAGCGCTTGGAGAGATTTCGAATCGCCAGGAGCGGCGCGCTGCTAGGCATCGGCCATCGCCTCCTCGGCGCGGATGCAGGCGACGCGGTGGCCGGGCCGCACGTCGCGCAAGGCCACCGGCTCCTCGCAGGCCGGGATTGCCAGCGGGCAGCGCGGTGCGAAGGCACAGCCGGGCGGCAGCGCGGAAAGCGGCGGCACGGCGCCGGGAATGGCCGTCAGCCGTTCGCCATCCGGACGGTTGGTGCGCGGAATCGATGCGAGCAGGCCGTGCGTATAGGGATGGGACGGATGGGCGAAGAGCGCTTTCACCTGAGCCTGCTCGACCACGGCGCCGGCATACATGACCGCGACGTCGTCGGCCATCTCCGCGACCACGCCCATGTCGTGGGTGATGAAGAGGATCGACATGCCCATCTCGCGCTGCAGCCGCCGCATCAGGTCGAGGATCTGCGCCTGCACGGTGACGTCGAGCGCGGTGGTCGGCTCGTCGGCGATCAGGAGTTGCGGCGTACATACTAGCGCCAGCGCGATCATCACGCGTTGGCGCATGCCGCCGGACAATTCGTGCGGATAGCTGTCGAGGCGCGAGGCGGCGGCCGGAATCTCGACCATCTCCAGCATCTCGGTCACCCGTTTGCGGCGCGCGGCCCCGTCCAGCTGTTCGTGCAGCAGCAGCATCTCGCCGATCTGGTCGCCGATCGTGAACAGGGGGTTCAGCGACGACATCGGCTCCTGGAAGATCATCGCGATCTCGCGGCCGCGGATGCGGCGGTAGCCGGCGGTGGCCAGGCCCGTCAGATCGAGCGTCTCGCCCTCGCGGGTGCGGTAGCGCGCGGCGCCCGCCGTCACCCGGCCGTTGGTCGGCAGCAGCCCGAGCAGCGCCAGCGAGGTCACCGACTTGCCCGACCCGCTTTCGCCGACCAGCGCCAGCGTCCGTCCGGGCGCCAGGGTGAAGCTGACGTCGCGCAACGCCGTCAGCGCGCCACGGCGTGAGCGGAAGGCGACGCGCAGCGCCTCGACAGAGAGGATCGGCTCCTCCGTCATGTGCGCCGCGCGGCCTCCATGACGGAGGGGCCGATCACCGTCATGCGCGGCTCGACCATGCGGTCGAGAACCAGATGGTTGCCGAGGCTATCGGCGGTGTCGATGCTGGACTCGACCACGTCGAAGATCGTGAAATCGGCCCTGGTTCCGGGTTCGAGACCCGATCCGAGGCCCACGACGGAGCGCGGATTGCGGGTGACGGCGGTCACGCAGTCCTCAAGCGGCAAGCCGACGGCCAGAAGCTTGGCGATGGTCGTGGCGAGATCGTAGACCGGCCCCGCGATGCTGTGCAGATGAAGGTCGGTGGAGATCGACCAGGGCTTCATGCCGCGCTCGATGCCCTTGCGGGCGACACCGAAGTCGAAGGATGCGGCGCCATGGCCGATATCCATGCGCACGCCGGAATCGGCAAGCCGCATCGCATGCGCCCACAGGGCTTCCGTATCGGCGATCGAGCCGGCTTTCTTGCCGTTGAAGCAGTGGGTGACGATGTCACCTTCGGTGAGGATGTCGAACACCTCGTCGATCATCGGCGGCGGCTCGCCGACATGGACCATCAGCGGCAGGTTGACGATCTCGGCGACGCGCTTGGCGATCTTGGCGGGGGTGATGCCCCAGGCGCCAACGATGACGCCGGACGCGCGAACCTTGACGCCGCAGATCACGTCGCGATTGGCCTCGATCACCGCCAGCGTCCGGTCGACGTCGACGGAGCGCATGTCGATCAGTTCGGGCACCCGGTTGCAGGCGACGAGCCCGATCGAACCGATGTTGATGAAGGCGCGAACGGTCTCGGCCGCCGGCTGGATGACGTATTCGCGCAGGCCGTGGAAGGTGGCCTCGCCGGCGCTGCCCGCGTCTGCCATCGCGGTCACGCCGGTGGTCCGCCCGGCTTCGGCTGCGCGCACCGAGATGTCGGTGCCGCCGTGCCAGACATGGACGTGCAGGTCGCACCAGCCGGACGAGAGATAGGCGCCGCCGCAGTCGAGTGTCCGGGCGCCGTCCGGCGCGCTCGCGGTCAGTGTGCCGTCGTCGGCGACGTGGATCGTCGTGGGCGCGGCATCGAAGCCGATCGCGCGGAAATTGGTGAGAGTCAGAGCCATCCGATTACACGTCCTTGGCAAGGCGCGGGTCCAGCGCGTCGCGCAGGCCGTCGCCGATCAGCTGCAAACTGAGCACCGCCAGCGAGATCGCGATGCCGGGAAAGAGAATCAGGAAGAAGGCCTGGTCGATGTACTGGCGGCCTTCGTTGATCATCGTGCCCCAGGTCGGAATCGAGGGGTCGACGCCGACGCCCAGGAACGACAGGCCGGCCTCGGCCAGCATCGAATAGGCGAAGATGAAGGTGGCCTGCACCGTGACTGGTGAGACGATGTTCGGCAGCACGTGCCAGATCATGGTCGAGAGATTCGACGTGCCGAGCGCGCGCGCCGCCTCCACGAAGGGCAGCTCGCGGATGACCAGCGTGGCGGCCCGCACGATGCGGGCGATACGCGGCGTATAGACGATCGACAGCGCCACGATCACGTTGACGATCGAGCCGCCGAGGATCGCCACCAGCGCGATCGCGAGCAGGATGTCGGGAAACGCCATCATCGCGTCGATCAGACGCGACAGCGGCGCATCGAGGCGGCGGAAGAAGCCGGCGACGAGCCCGATGACGATGCCGACGGCCGTGGAGACGACGGCGGTGCCGAGACCGATCATGAGCGAGATCCGGCCGGCATAGAGCAGGCGTGAAAGCACGTCGCGGCCGAAGGCGTCGGCGCCGAGCAGGTAATCGCCGAGCGGTGGCGACAAGCGCGCGCGGACCGACATCCTGGATGGGCTCGCCGGCGCGATCCAAGGCGCCAGAAGCGCCGCGAGGAGAATCAGGCCGAAGACGATCAGGGCGATCAGCACTGCGCGTCGTTCGATCAGATTGCGAAAGAGCCCCGGATCTTCGGAGACGGATGCGGCGGCCATCAGTAGCGCACCCTCTTGTCGATCAGCAGATAGAGCAGGTCCACCGCCAGATTGATCAGGATATAAAGGGTGGCGACCACGATCAGCGTCCCCTGGATCACGGGGTAATCGCGTCGGAGCACGGCGCCGACGACGAGGTTGCCCATGCCGGGAATGTTGAACACGCGTTCCGTCACCACGGCGCCGGAGACGAGAAGCGCGAAAGTGAGTCCCACCACCGTGACGATGGGAATCGCGGCGTTCTTCAGGGCATGGCGCAGCACGACGCGGCTCTCGCGCATGCCCTTGGAGCGGGCGGTGCGGATATAGTCCTCGCCCAGCACGTCGAGCATCGAGGCGCGGGCAAAGCGCAGGATCAGCGCCGAGTTGACGATGCCGAGCACGATCGACGGCAGGATCAGATAGCCCATGCGGTCGAGGAAGCCGGTATTCGGACCGCCATAGCCCGAGGCCGGAAACCAGCCGAGGTCGGTGGCGAACCAGCGTTGCAGGATGAGGCCGGTCCAGAAGGACGGCACGGAGGCCGCCAGCATGGCCGTCGACACCGCCGCCTGATCGGCGGTCGACCCGCGATAGTAGGCGACGAGCACCCCGATCGGCAGCGCGATGACGATGGCGAAGGCGAGCGAGAACAAGGCGAGAAAGATGGTCGGCTCGGCCCGGTGCGCCAGGACGGAGAGGACTGGCTGGTTGAAGAACAGCGACTGGCCGAGATCGCCGCGCAAGGCATGGGCGAGAAAGGTCAGATACTGCACCGCGATCGGCTGATCGAGCCCCAGGCGGGCCCGCAGGGCGGCTGTGTCCTCGGGAGTGGCGTCCGGCCCCAGCATCAGCGCCGCCGGGTCGCCGGGTGCGAGACGGACCAGAATGAAGGCGATGGTGAGGACGAGGAACACCACCACCACCATACCGGCCAGCCGCTTCAGGATGTAGTTCCGCATGATCCCTGCCGGGTGGAGATACGGTGGATGCGGCGCCCGTCATCGGGCGTCGCAAGGCAATGCGCGACAGGATGGCGGCCGGCGACGATCGCGGCCGGCCGCCGCTTCGGAGCCTAGTTCTTCGAGGCGTTCCAGAAATACGGCCAGGGCGACGGATCGACACCTTCGAGCGACTTCGCCTCGCCGATCAGCGCATTGAAGTTGCCGACCTTGATGAAGCCGACGTCCTCCAGGTTCTTCTGCTGCAGCTGAGCGAAGATCTCCTGGCGCTTGGCCTGGTCCGTCTCGGTGACGAAGGCCTCGGCCAGCTTGTCCTTTTCCGGTTCCGACCAGCCGATGCGCGCGTTCGGGAACCACATGTCGGTCAGGGCCGGCTCGGGCAGGAACGGCGAGTGCGAGATGTAGATGTCCCACAGCGCCGGATCGTCGCGGCGCTGGCCGAGCGTCGCCCAGTCGACGACGTCCATCTCGACCTTGAAGCCGGCGGCCTCCAGCGCCTGCTTGGCGACCTCGGCCATCTTGTAGTGGAACTCGTACTGACGCGAGGTCAAAATCCGCAGCGGCGTGCCGTCGTAGCCCGCCTCGTCCAGAAGCTCCGCGGCCTTCTCGGGATCGTTCTGATTGTAGAGGTCGGTGCCGGCGTCCGAATACCAGTTCCAGCTCTCCGGATACATGGCGCCGTCGACCTTGAAGAACTTGTCGTCGCCGAAGGCGGCAAACAGCATGTCGTCGAAGGGCAGCGCGGCGAGCAGTGCCTGGCGGATCGTCTTGTCGGTCAAGAGCCCCGCCTTGTGGTTGATCGCCCAGACCGGCCAGCCGAACGGTTCCAGAAGGACAGGCTCGGCCTGGTCGCTGGAGGCGATGCGATCATAGCTTTCGGCCGGCAGCGAATCGGCAAAATCGAACTGGCCCGACAACAGGCCCTCGACGCGGGTGTTCGGATCGGGCACCGGCACGAAGCGGATTTCGTCCGGAACCTGGCCGCGCTTGCCCGAGCCGCCATTGGCCGGTTCGTCGCGCGGCACGAAACCATCGAAACGGACGAGCTGCAGATACTGGTCGGGCACGTGCTCGCCGTATTTGTAGGGGCCGGTGCCGATCACCTCGGTGAGGTTGCTGTCGTCGTCCGGAACGATCTCTTCGGGATAGATCGCGGCGGCCGAATTGGAGAAGGCGAGCAGCGAGAGCATCGGCGCATAGGGCGTGCTCATCTTGATCTCGACCTCGTAGGGGCCCTTGGCCGTCACCGACTCCACCTTGTCGGCAACGACCTTGCCGCGGGCCGCGACGCGCATCCAGCGCTCCAGCGACGCCACGACGTCGGCCGAGTCCATGGTCGAGCCGTCGGAGAAGGTGACGCCTTCGCGCAGCGTGATATCGTAGGTCTTGCCGTCCTCGGAAATCGTGGGGAGATCCTTGGCCAGGAGGGGAGCGACCGCCCAGGAGCTGTCGAACGTATAGAGGGTTTCCACCACGTGCTGGGTGACGATGGACACCACGTCCTTGGTGGAGACCGTGGGATCCAGAGTGTCCGGTTCGCCGATGATGGCGAAGTTGATGACATCCTGGGCCAGGGCTGGCACGGCGGCCGATCCCAAGGCCGCGGCAAGGACGACGGAGAAGCAGGTCTTCATAAACGTTATTCCCTTGCTACGTAACAAGCTCCATAATTAAGGATGATGCGTACAAGTTGGGCGGCCTGTCAAGATGCCAATTGCAGCGGCAGCGGCGCAGGCTGTCCGGCCGATGACGGCCTCTGTCAGGCCTGGGACGGCGGGACCAGAGCGACATTTTTCAGATTCGATAAGAAAAACATGGACCGAGGGTCCGTCGCGTGAGGGATCGCAACGGCGACACTGCGATGCCTGCAGCATCTGATGGCGGCAAGAAGATCGGGCTAGGCGATCGGGTGCTTCCGGCAGACGGTGCGGCCTGCCGAGGCGACGAGCGTCCCGACATAGAGAATGATGCTGGCGATCGTCAGCCAGGCCGAGAGCGAGAGGAGGGCGATCCGTTCGCTGAGATCGCCGATGATGCGCAGGGCCACCGCCGTATGCAGCAGGATGGCCGGAGCATAGAGGGCCGGCAAGTAACGCACGGCGATGCCGGTCACGGCTGGAAGGATGATCGGCGCGTGCGCGAACACCATCGACAGCACGAAGCCCAGGCCGATGGCATGAACGACCGCGTCGTGTCCGAAGGCGGCCACGCCCGGAGGCGCAACGGCCATGCTGACGGCGGCGGCGGCGAGCCAAGCGTAGCCGGCGAGCAGGCAGACCGCCGAATAGCGCGCCAGTCCGCTTGTCGTCACCGTCTTCAGCGCGATGTCGTGGACGAAGAGCCAGAAGGCCATCCCGGCCATCGAGGGTGCCAGCAGCCCAACGCCGTTCCACGGTTCTCCACGCCCGAGCGCCTTGACGAACAAGGCCACCAGCAGCACGAGAAGGCCCTTCGCGCCGGTTCCCACGCTGATCAGCCGCGACAGCTCCACCCGTTCGCCGACGATGGTGAGGATGAGGAAGCCGAGCCAAAGATAGCTGACATCCATGACGAAGGCGCCGGCGATCCACAGGCCGCACCCCCAGGCCCATAGGGCGGCGCCGGCCGTCATGATCGCGGCAAACAGCGTGCGCAGCTTGAAGGCCGCGAGGCCCGTGAGCAGGGTCAGGCCGAGCCCGGCGGAGAGAAACGCGGCGGCCGCCGGCCGCTCCTGGCCGGCGATCAGCAGGACGGCACCCAGTGCCGCAAGTGCCGGGACGAGAAACGCCGGGGTCCGCCCGTCCGCGACGGCGCGCTCGACCGCGATCAGTGTGCCGAAAAAGCCGCAGATCATCACCGCGCCGTGGAGGTCGAGCGCGGCCATCGGAGCCGGCGCGAGACCGAGGCGGGCCAAGCCCCCGTCCAAGCCCAGGACGAGGGCGCCGGCGGTGATCGCGAGAAGCGGCAGGCGAAGGAGGATCGTGCTCGTCATGACCGCGCGAACAGGCGGGCGAGGCCTGCCTTTACCGCTGTGCCCAGGGCGGGCAGGGGCTGCGCGAAGCGCGCACGGATCTCCGGAGCGGCCAGGTTGGGCTGCCAGATCGTCTCCCGGTCGAGCGTCACCGCGACCGTCCAGTCCAGTCCCAGACGCTGCTCGACGGCGGCCTTCGCGGTCTCGGCGATCAAAGCCCCGAGAGGGCAGGTGGGCGTCGTCATCATCAGAACGATCGCGACATCGCGGTCGCGGATCGCGAGCGATCGCACGAGGCCGAGATCGACGATGTTGACGCCCAGTTCTGGGTCGTCGACCGAGCGCAGCGCCTCCCGGACCTCCTGCTCGATGGCCGGCATGTCAGACTCGCGTGATCCGTACGCGCCATTCCTCGGGGCCAGCCACGAGATAGGCCCAGTCGTAGCAACCCGGAGCGTGCGTTTCGAAATGCCGTCGCAGGCCCCCCGGATCATGATCGTTGACGATCTGCAACGCACGCCCGTCCTGAAGCAGGTCGAACATTTCGAAGATGGTCGCGCGGCGCACCGCGCAGGGTAGGCCGCGAACGTCGAGTATGGGTTCCGTATCGCTCATCGTCATCACTCCGCCGAACGAGGGCGAAGATGGCAGAGCCGGCGGGCCGCTTCTTTGTCGCGTGACAAAGATCGGCATCGGGCCTGGGCGAGCCGCGGATGTTGCGTGGCGGTCGAGCCGAAGAAGCCGGACAGCACGACTCCATTATCGGTCGTTGAGGCGCCGCCGGGCGCGCAAGACTTGCCGTTTCTCAGGGCTGCGCCATTCTCCGGCGATCGGCGTTCGCGATGGTTTGCGTATGGCAGAGCGAACGGCTATAGACGCACCTCTCGCGAGGCTTTGGGGCGTCGCCAAGCGGTAAGGCAGCGGCTTTTGGTGCCGCCATTCGCAGGTTCGAATCCTGCCGCCCCAGCCATTCAAGATTATCGATATTTTCCAGTGACTTACGAGTCGGTGTGTGACTCCCTGTCGCCGGTGACCGATCGTTCGCCCGTGGCGGCGCGGTTCATCGTCGGCCCGTGAGGTGGCGGATCAGATCTTGGTGTTCATCCGGTAGCCCGGCGCATAGGACAGCCGCACCGAGGTGATCGGTTCGCCCTTGTCCCAGGTGATACGGTCGACGACGAAGATCGCCGCTCCATCCGGCGCCCCCAGTAAATCCGCCAGGGCCTTGTCGGCATTCGTCGCTGAAAAGGCGATGTCGCCTCCCGAATAGGGTGCGTTCTGGATCAGCCATTCGTTGGCGCTCAGCGCCGACAGATCGGCGGTGCGGACTTTCGGCAGAACACCGACATTGATCCACCGGTCTTCATGCAGAAAAGGATGGTTGTCGGCAAAATGGAGGCTCGTGACATGCAGCATCTCCGTATCCCGCTCCAGGCCGAGGCGGCTCGTCACCGGCAACGGAGCGGCGCAGATGGTCTGCTCGATCAGGCTGTATCGCCATTCGGCGCCGCGTTGCTCGACTTCCAGGCGGATGATCGGAATGTCGAGCACCACCCGGCTCGTCGGGTTGAGGGCGACACGGGTGCCGGCCTTGCGCCTGCGGTCGAGGAGCCCCGCATCCGCCAGCTCGCGCATCGCCCGGTTGACGGTGGTTCGGGCGCATCCGAACTCGGCCGCAAGTTCGGTTTCGCTGGGAAGCATACTGCCCGGCAGCCATTCCCTGTCGTTGATGCGACGCAGAAGCTCGGTGTGAATGCCGCGCCAGGAGTTGGTGTTGATGGCCCTCATATCCGGTCTTTCAGCGAACGCATGGCCTGCCGGTATCGGCCTTCGATGCGGTCCTTGTCGATATGGCGTCCGCCCTGTACCAGATGCCGGCCCGCCGACCAGACGTCGGTGATCATCCGGTCGTCGCCGGCGAAGATGTAGCTGTCCAGAATCGCGTCGCCGGCCCGCTCTTCGAGATCGATATGGGTGCTGTCCAGCGCCAGAAGATCCGCCCAGCGTCCCGCGGCGATGACACCGGAGGCGCGGCCTGCGGCCTGCGCCCCGCCCGCCACCGCGCCCTCGAACAGGACGCGCCCCGTCGAAGCGGCCGGCGTGGCGAGGATCGCGCGGTGCCGGTCGCGCAGCCGCTGCGAATATTCCAGCGTCCTCAGCTCCTCGGACAGCGCGATGCGGATGTTGGAGTCCGAGCCAACGCCGAACTGCCCGCCACGGCCGATATACCGGAGGCCGTCGAAAATTCCGTCGCCAAGGCTGGATTCGGTGATCGGACAGAGCCCGGCCACCGCGCCCGTCGCCGAAAGCCGCACCGTTTCGTCCTCGGTCATCTGGGTGCAGTGAATGAGGCACCAGCGTTCGTCCACCGGGTGATGCGTCAAGAGCCAGTCGACCGGTCGTTGGCCGTAGACGGACGACACCTCCTCCACCTCACCGGCCTGCTCGGCCAGATGCATGTGCAGGGGGGCTTGCGGGGCCAGCGCGACGCAGGCGGCGAGACCGTCCCGGCTGACGGCCCGCAGGGAGTGTGGTGCGACGCCGAGGCGGGCGTCGGCGGGCAGCTCCCGTATCAGCGCTGCCGCCCGCTCATGCAGCTTGGCGAAACGGTCGACCGAATTGCCGAAGCGGAGCTGGCCCGGAGCGAGGGCGGAGCCGTCGCAGCCGCCCTGCTGATAGAGGACAGGCAGCAGGGTCAGCCCGATGCCGGTCTGCCGCGCCGCAGACGCAATGCGGGCGCTGAGTTCGCCGAGATCGTCATAGGGCGACCCGTCCGGCTGGTGATGCACGTAGTGGAACTCGCCCACCGCCGCATAGCCCGCTTCCAGCATCTCCATCTGGACGAAGGCCGCGATCGCCTCGACGTCCTCGGGGGTCAGCGCCTCCAGGAAGCGGAACATCAGCCTTCGCCATGTCCAGAAGGTGTCGTGCCCGGATGGGCCGCGCTTTTCGGTCATCCCGGCCATCGCCCGCTGAAAGGCATGCGAGTGCAGATTGACGGGCGCCGGCAGCAGCACACCGACCTCGCGCGCGTCGGGATCGCGGCCAGTCGAAACGTCGGCGATCCGGCCGTCCGCGCCGATCCGAACCAGCACGTCGCGCTTCCAGTCTCCGCCGACGAGCGCCTGGTCCGCATGGATGGTTCGCATGGCTGTCGACCCCATTGACATCAGAATATGTGCATACATAATATCAATAAACGGGACTTGGACAAGATGGCGCCTTCACCCGAAATTCTCATCCATGCACGCCTCGCCACGATGGAAGAGGGGGCCGTGCCCTATGGGCTGATCGACGATGGCGCGATCGCGATCGACGGGGGTCGAATAGCGTGGTGCGGCGACAGTCATGACCTTCCGGCCCGCTATGCGGGTTGGACGCGCCGCGATCTTCAGGGCCGACTGGTCACGCCGGCACTGATCGACTGTCACACCCACGTGGTCTTCGGAGGCCATCGCGCGCGCGAATTCGAGCTCCGGCTTCTGGGCGCCAGTTATGAACAGATCGCCAGCGAGGGCGGCGGCATCGTCTCCACCGTCGCGGCGACCCGGGCGGCGCCCGAGGACCAGCTGCTGGCCGACGCGCTCAAGCGCGTGGACGCCCTGATGGCCGAGGGTATGGCCACGCTGGAAATCAAATCCGGCTACGGCCTGACCATCGAAGACGAACTGAAGATGCTGCGGGTGGCGCGGCGCATCGGCGAAGTCCGGCCCGTGCGCGTCCTGACGAGCTATCTCGCGGCGCATGCGGTGCCCGCGGAATTCAGCGGCCGCGCCGACGATTACATCGCCGAGATCGTCTTGCCCGGCATGGAGGCCGCCCATGCGCGTGGCCTCGTCGATGCCGTCGACGGCTTCTGCGAGAGCATCGCCTTTTCGCCCGAGCAGATCGCCAAGGTGTTCGACAAGGCGGCGTCGCTCGGCCTGCCGGTCAAGCTCCATGCCGAGCAGCTGTCGAATCTCGGCGGCGCGGCGCTCGCCGCGCGCCATGGCGCGCTGTCGGCGGACCATCTCGAATATCTGGATTCGGACGCTGTCGCGGCGATGGCTGAGGCTGGCACATGCGCGGTGCTTCTGCCCGGTGCCTTCTACACTCTTCGCGAAACGCAGCAGCCCCCCGTCCAGGCCCTGCGCGAGGCCGGCGTTCCCATGGCGATCGCCACCGACTGCAATCCGGGGACCTCGCCGCTCACCTCACTGCTCTTGACCATGAACATGGCGGCCACGCTGTTCCGCCTGACACCGGAAGAGGCGCTGGCGGGCGTCACCCGTGAAGCCGCCCGCGCGCTCGGGTTGAGCGATGCCGGTGTGATCCGGGCAGGGCTGAGGGCCGATCTTGCCATCTGGAATGTCGAACAACCGTCGGAACTCTCCTACTGGATCGGTTCCCATCCGCTGCATGAGCGCCTTTTTTCGGGAGGCCAATGAATTGATACTCACACCCGGAGCTGCGACGCTCGCCCAGCTCGAAGAAATCTATCGCGAAGGCGGCGCGGTATCGCTCGACCGGTCCTGCCGGGCCGGCGTCGAACACGCCGCCGCCCGCATTCTCGAGGCGGCCAACGGCGCAGCCGCGGTCTATGGCGTCAACACGGGCTTCGGAAAGCTCGCCAGCGTGCGCATCGATCCGAAGGATACGGCGCAGCTCCAGCGCAACCTGATCCTTTCGCATTGCTGTGGTGTCGGCGAACGCACGCCGGCTTCGGTGGTCCGGCTGATGATGTCGCTCAAGCTGTTGTCCCTGGGACGGGGCGCCTCGGGCGTGCGCTGGGAGATCATCCTTCTGATCGAGGCGATGCTGGAGAGGGGTATTCTGCCGCTCATTCCCGTCCAGGGCTCGGTCGGCGCCTCCGGCGATCTCGCTCCGCTCGCCCATATGAGCGCCGCGATGATCGGCGAGGGCGAGGTCGATGACCGCGGCCATATCCGCCCTGCTCGCGAAGCCCTGGCGGAAGCCGGCCTCGAGCCCGTGACGCTGGGGCCGAAGGAAGGGCTCGCCCTGATCAACGGCACCCAGTTCTCCACCGCCTACGCCTTGGCGGGGTTGTTCGAGGCCTGGAGCAACGCCCGTGCTGCCGTCGTCACAGGAGCGCTCTCCACGGACGCCATCATGGGGTCGACGGCGCCGTTCGAGGAGGAGATTCACACGCTGCGCGGCCACCGCGGCCAGATCGAAGTCGCCGCGGCGCTGCGATACCTGATGGCCGGCTCGGCCATTCGCGAAAGCCATGTCGACAACGACAGCCGCGTGCAGGACCCGTACTGCATCCGCTGCCAGCCGCAAGTGACGGGAGCCGCTGTCGGCCTTTTACGACACGCCGCCGAAACGTTGGCGGTCGAAGCCAACGCCGTGACCGACAATCCCCTCGTGCTGACCTCTTCGGGGAGCATCGTCTCGGGCGGCAACTTTCATGGCGAACCCGTCGCCTTCGCCGCCGATCAGATCGCCTTGGCGGTCGCGGAGATCGGCGCCATCGCACAGCGGCGCGTCGCGCTGATGGTCGATCCCGCCTTGTCCTTCGATCTGCCCCCCTTCCTGACGCCCGATCCGGGGCTCAATTCCGGCTACATGATCGCCGAGGTGACCTCCGCCGCCCTGATGAGCGAGAACAAGCACCTCGCCAATCCCTGCTCGACGGATTCGACGCCCACCAGCGCCAATCAGGAGGACCATGTGTCGATGGCCGCGCATGGGGCCAGGCGCTTGACGGCCATGAACGCCAACCTCGCGCAGATTCTGGGAATCGAACTGCTCTGCGCCGCTCAGGGCGTCGAGTTCCGCGCCGAGTTTCGATCGAGCCCGCCGCTGGAGGCCGTGGTGGCGCGTCTCCGGCAGGATTGCCCGGCGCTCGAGGCCGACCGCTATCTCGCGGCGGACCTTCAGGCGTCCGCCGGCCTGATCGCATCCGGCGAGATCTGCGATGCAGCAGGCCTGGGCGACCGCCTCGTCCTGGGAGAGAGCTGATGCAACCCTTCACCGTATCCCGTGGCGAAAGCTGCCTGGTTCTGGCCCTGCCGCACACCGGCACATGGCTGCCGCCCGACGTCCACGGCGCTCTCGACGAACGGGGCCAGCGCCTCACCGACACCGACTGGCACCTCGATCGGCTCTATGCCGACCTGGTGCCGGATGCGACAGTCGTCAGCGCGAGTTTTCATCGCTATCTGATCGACGCGAACCGGGATCCGAGCGGCCGAAGCCTGTATCCCGGACAGAACACGACGGGCCTTTGCCCCGTTACCGACTTCGACGGGCGGCCGATCTATCGGGAGGGTCAAGACCCGACCCCGCAGGACATCCAAGCTCGTCTCGAAGGCTTTCATGCGCCGTACCACGCGGCGCTCGAGGCGGAGCTGGCGCGGGTGAAAGCCAGGCATGGCGTCGCCGTGCTCTATGACTGCCATTCGATCCGCTCCCGGATCCCCTACCTCTTCGACGGCATCCTGCCCGACTTCAATATCGGCACGAATGACGGCGCCAGCTGCGCGCCGGCTCTCGAAGAGGCCGTCGCCTCGATCTGCGCGCGCGCCGAGGGCTACAGCTCCGTCGTCAACGGCCGCTTCAAGGGCGGATGGACGACGCGCCATTATGGAAAACCCGAGGACGGCATCCATGCGGTCCAGATGGAGCTCGCCCAGTCGACCCATCTCGCCGCCGAGGAGCTGCCCTTCGCCTACGACGGCGAGAAGGCCGAGAGGCTGCGCGTCCACCTGAAGGCCATCCTCGAGGCGCTGAGCGAGCGGGCGCTCGCCGGCGCGCTCGCACGACATTGAAGGGACCCCGCGCCATGGCAAGTTCCCGGCACAACATGCGCGACATCTATCCGCCGACCGGATCTCAGATCAGCGCCAAGAGCTGGCTGACCGAGGCGCCGATGCGCATGCTGATGAACAATCTGCATCCGGACGTGGCGGAAAACCCGCACGAGCTCGTCGTCTATGGCGGCATCGGCCGTGCCGCCCGCACCTGGGACGATTTCGACCGCATCGTCGCGACGCTGAAGACGCTGGAGGACGACGAGACGCTGCTGGTCCAGTCCGGCAAGCCGGTCGGCGTCTTTCGCACCCACAAGGATGCGCCGCGCGTCCTGATCGCGAACTCCAATCTGGTGCCGCATTGGGCGACCTGGGAGCACTTCAACGAGCTCGATCGCAAGGGGCTGGCCATGTACGGCCAGATGACGGCCGGCTCGTGGATCTATATCGGCACCCAGGGCATCGTTCAGGGCACCTACGAAACCTTCGCCGAGGCCGGCCGCCAGCATTATGACGGCAGCCTGAAGGGCAAATGGATCCTGACCGCCGGCCTCGGCGGCATGGGCGGCGCTCAGCCGCTCGCAGCGGTGATGGCCGGCGCCTGCTGCCTCGCCGTCGAATGCGACGAGACCCGTGCCGATTTCCGCCTGCGCACCCGCTATCTCGACGAGAAGGCCGACACGCTCGACGAGGCGCTGGCGATGATCGAGGCCTGGACGAAGGCCGGCGAGGCCAAGTCGGTCGGCCTCATCGCCAACGCCGCCGATGTCTTTCCGGCGCTGGTCGAACGCATGAAGGCGGGTGGCATCCGCCCCGACATCGTCACCGACCAGACCTCGGCGCACGATCCTGTGCACGGCTATCTGCCGCAAGGCTGGACGGTCGCCGAGTGGCGCGAGAGACAGGAGAGCGACCCGAAAGCGGTCGAAAAGGCGGCGCGCGCATCGATGAGGGTGCACGTCCAGGCGATGGTCGATTTCTGGAACGCCGGCGTGCCAACGCTCGACTACGGCAACAACATCCGCCAGGTGGCGAAAGAGGAAGGCCTGGAAAACGCCTTCGCGTTTCCGGGCTTCGTGCCGGCCTATATCCGGCCGCTGTTCTGCCGAGGCATCGGCCCGTTCCGCTGGTGCGCGCTGTCGGGCGACCCTGAGGACATCTACAAGACCGACGCCAAGGTTAAGGAACTGGTCGACGACCCGAACCTGCACAATTGGCTCGACATGGCGCGCGAGCGCATCGCCTTTCAGGGCCTGCCGGCGCGCATCTGCTGGGTCGGGCTGGGCGTGCGCCACAAGCTCGGCCTCGCCTTCAACGAGATGGTCAGGAACGGCGAGCTGTCGGCGCCAGTGGTCATCGGCCGCGATCACCTCGATTCCGGCTCCGTCGCCTCGCCCAACCGCGAGACGGAAGCGATGAAGGACGGCTCGGATGCCGTGTCCGACTGGCCGCTGCTCAACGCGCTGCTGAACTGCGCCTCGGGCGCGACCTGGGTCTCTCTGCATCACGGCGGCGGCGTCGGCATGGGCTTTTCCCAGCATTCCGGCATGGTGATCTGCTGCGACGGCAGCGCCGAGGCGGATGCGCGCATCGCCCGCGTCCTCTGGAACGACCCGGCGACCGGCGTCATGCGTCATGCCGATGCCGGATACGACGACGCCGTCGAATGCGCCGAAAGCCATGGCCTTCGCCTGCCGGCGATTCTTGGGAATTGACGATCGCAGGATCGAAACTCGCGACATCGGCCGAGCCGGCGCCGGCGTCCTCGACAACGGGGTTGGATATCTTCGATCCGTCGCGCCACAGGCGTTTACTTGAACGTTGAATTCATGTTTATGTCGGCCGTATGTCGCATCGAGGCCTCTCGGTGACCGTCCCAGTAACTGAGCGTCTTGCCGTCCTTGTCTCCGTTTGCGCCCACCGTCGAAATAGAAGTGTCTGGACGGCACCTCGCCGGTGCCCGAAAAATAGACGAGTGTGCTCGTGGCGCCCCGTATGACCCGCCCGGGTCCGATTCTGTCGTTTTCGATGACCTGGGCTCGTCGCCGAGACGTGCGAGGCATGGTTCGCCGCTGGCATATGGGCGGTGTGGCGTGCCGTGCCCTTCGAGCAAGGCCGGAACGGCCGGCTTCGTCTCCCGCTGTGAAACTTCGAGTCATGAGGAATAGGAACGTGCTGCGAAAACTGGTGATGCTGGTGCTGGGACTGACGATCCTGCCGGCGTTCTGTCTCACTGCCGAAGCGCAGGATGCGCCCGCGTCGAAGCCGAGCCTGTCGCTGGAGCTCAACGCGGTGCGGCCGAGCCAGACGGGCTGCCGGCTCGGCTTCGTCGTTCACAACGGCCTTCCCGGCGCGCTGGAGCGGGCAGCCTTCGAGGTTGTCCTGTTCAACAAGGACGGGCTGATCGACCGCCTTCTCGTCCTCGATTTCGGAGCGCTGGCGCAGGACAAGACGAAAGTTCGCGAGTTCGACCTCAAGGACACCGATTGCGGCACGTTGTCTCGCGTCCTGCTCAACGACGTCGCGGCCTGCGAAGGCGCGGACGAGGCGGACGGAGGCTGCATGGCGGCGCTCCAGGTCTCCTCGCGCGCGCAAGTCGGCTTCGGCCTGTAGGAGCGGGCGATGGTTCTCGACACTCTGCTGGCGCCCATAACGGCTCTTTTCGAACTCGGCGGCTCCGTCGTCGTGATCCTCGTCGTCCTGTCGGTCGTCGCGCTCGCCGTGATCATCCTCAAATTGTGGCAGTTCGCGGCCGAGGGCGTCGGACGCCGCCGTTCGGCCAAGCGCGCCGTCGACGCCTGGATCCACGGCCAGGATCATGTCGCCCTGCAGGCCGCCGAAGCGGGAAGGGGGCCTGTTGCCGGCACGGTGGCCGCAGCCCTGCGCGGGCTGATCTTCGGCGGCCTTGATCGCCAGATCGTCGAGGAAGACGCCGCGCGGATCGCGCAGGAGCGGTTGCACTCCCTGTCGCGCGGCCTGCGGCTGCTCGAGGCGGTGGCGCAGATCGCGCCGCTGCTCGGCCTGTTCGGAACCGTGCTCGGCATGATCCAGGCCTTTCAGGCGATGCAGGAGGCCGGCGCCAATATCGATCCCTCGCAGCTCGCCGGCGGCATCTGGGTGGCGCTGCTGACGACGGCCGTCGGCCTTGCGATCGCCATGCCGGTGTCGCTCATCACCACCTGGTTCGATGGCCGCATCGACAATGAACGGATCGCCATCGAAACCTTGCTGACGGCCGTCTTCACCCGGCGCGCGACCGATCGTCGTCCCGAGCTGCCGGCGGCGGTGGCGAAGAGGGGCATGGCCGTCGGTGCCGTCCCCGGGGAATAGCCCATGCGTATCGCTGCTCCCCGCAAGCGGCGCGCCGCCTTGTCGATGACGTCGCTGATCGACGTCATCTTCCTCTTGCTGCTGTTT
Organism: Consotaella aegiceratis; assembly: GCF_036541425.1. Classification (NCBI taxonomy): domain Bacteria; kingdom Pseudomonadati; phylum Pseudomonadota; class Alphaproteobacteria; order Hyphomicrobiales; family Aurantimonadaceae; genus Consotaella; species Consotaella aegiceratis. Next base: position 112,329 of record NZ_JAZHFT010000001.1, on the reverse strand, counting down.
TTCATGCTGTCATCGACCTTCACCCGCCATCAGCGGGTCGACATCGCGCCGTCGGTCAGTGGAGCCGGCGGGGGCGCGCCGGACGTCCTGTTGCGGGTCGGGCCGAACGCGAGCTTCGAGGTCAACGGCGAGGTGCTGCCGGCAGAGGCGCTGGCCGCGCGCCTCGAGACCTTGCGCGGCATCGGCGCGGAGTCGCTCGTGATCACCGCCCTCGACGGCGGCGACAGCCAGAGCCTGGTGACGGCGGTGGAGACGAGCCGGCGTGCGGGCTTCACCGCGGTCTCCGTGACGGACTAGGACCGGATCGATGCGCCTGGAGCGACCCGCCAAGAAACCGCCGCAGGATCCGACGATCGCGTTGATTAACATCGTCTTTCTGATGCTCATTTTCTTCCTTCTCGCCGGAACCCTGGCACCGGGAACCGATCGCGACATCGATCTCATTCGAACCAGCGACGCCGAGCGGGAAAAGCCGCCGGTCGAGCCGATCTCGGTGACCGCCGACGGTGAAATCCGCTATGGCGGCAAGCCCGTGTCGCGCGATGGGCTGGTCGAGCGTCTCCGCCAGGCCCGGCCTGCGACGGGAAACGCGGATGCCGACGGCATCGAGGTCCTCGCCGACCGGTCGCTCTCGGCGCGCGACTTGATCGACCTGATCCGGATGCTGCAAGCCCAGGGCTATTCGGCCCGCATCGTCACGCGCATGGCAGGGGCCTCGTGATGCGGTTCACGGCCGGTCATTGGACGCTCGCCGTCTTCCTGTCGCTCGCCCTGCACGGCGCGCTCGCCTGGTGGATCGTCGGGCAGCACGAGGACGAGCCGCCGATGATCGAAGGCAGCCCCGGCGTCTCGATCGCCGTTGCCGGCGATCCCTTCGACGCGGTCGCAGCCGGCGATTCGGGCGAAACCGATACGCCGCCGGCCGACATCGCACCCAGCGAAGTGGTGGACGCCGAGGTCGCCGAGCCGGTCGACGTGGCCGAGACGCCCGAAACGCCGGTCGAGGCGATGCCGACCGAGACCGCTGAACCGGTTCCGTCGGAAGCCATGACGCCCACCGATCAGGCTCCTGCCGAGACCCGGCAGCCGGAAACCGTCGAGCCTGCCGAAGCGACGCCACCTCCACCGGCCGAAACGCCGACAGCTCTCGCCGCCGTGCCTGAAACGGCCAAACCCGAGATCACCCCGCCGACGACGTCGGCGACCGTTGCGGCGGTCGAACCCGAGACCGCCAAGCCGGAGCCCACCGAGGTCGCTCCGGCCGAAACGGTCCAGACTGCCGAAGCCGAGACCGAGCAGGCCGTTCCTGCCGAAACGATGGTCGCGACCACCGCCGAAGTGGTCGAGGCGGAAGATCCTCAACCCGACAACGTTCCCCGTCCCACGGCTCGGCCGACGCCGCCCCGACGGGTGGCGCAGGCAGACCCGACCCCGCGACGGGAAACGCCGAAGCGCATCACGACCAGGGCCAAGCCTCGCGCTGGTGATAACGGCAAGCAGGCGGCCACCGCGCAGCGCGGCTCGCGCAATCAGGGCAATGCCGCCCGGACGGCCGGCGGTGGCGTGAGCCGCGTCGAGGCCACCGCTGCGCGTTCGAACTATTCGGGCGAGATCCTGCGCCGTATTCGGCGGGCACAGCGCTATCCTTCGCAGGCCAGGCGCGAGCGCGCCGAAGGCACCGCGACCGTCGCCTTCACCGTGTCGAGCGGCGGCGGTGTCTCCGGCGTCCGGCTGGTGCGATCGTCGGGGCACACCATCCTCGACAACGCGGTGGTCGATCTGATCCGCCGTGCCGCGCCGTTTCCCCCGATTCCGGCCGCCGCGGGCCGCAGCAGCATGAGCTTCACGGTGCCGGTCGCCTATCAGATCCGGTAGCGGCGCGTATCCTGTGCAGGCGAACTGAATGGCCGTACCGGTTGCGCGATGGCGGCGCCTCGCGCCATAGTGCGTGAGGCCGGTATCGAACGAAGACCTCAAGCTCGACACCGGTCGTGGGCCTCTGCCCGATACGGCAAAACACGACAGGTTGCTCTTTGCGTCGCTCTGACCGCCTTCGTCTGGCGCGGGATGCCGGGACCGGAATCGAGGCGATTTCGGCATGCTTCTTCGGCCATGCCTACGACCTGCACCATCATGAGGAATGGCTCGTCGGCGTAACCGAACGCGGAGTCCAGGATTTCTTCTGTCGCGGAGAGCGGCGGCAGAGCACGCGCGGCCGGGTCATTCTGATCGAGCCGGGCGAGATGCATGATGGCCAGGCGGTGACCGGCGGCGGCTTCGCCTACAGCATGCTCTATCTGCCGCAGTCCTGGCTCGATGCGCGTCTCGCCGGCCCGGCCCAGGCCGTCGGCTTTCGTTCGACGCTCGCCGATGACCGGCGCCTCGGCGCGGCGATCGCCTGGGCCTGCCGCCTTGTCGACAAGACCGGTCCTCGGCTGATGATCGATGCGGCGCTCGACGCGGTGGTCCTGCATCTGCGCACGCATCTCGGTCTGCCGCTGCAGGACGACGGCGCCAAAGATGCCGGGTCGTGGGTGGCGCGGCGTGCCCGCGACCGGCTGCATGATTGCCTGCGCCAGGATGTCGGTCTGGACGCGTTGGCGGAAGCAGCCGGCGCGAGCGACCGTTTCCAGCTCGCGCGCGCCTTCCGCACGGCCTACGGCACCTCGCCCCACGCCTATCTGGTGCAGCTCAGGCTGGCCGAGGCGCGTCGCCTCCTGAAGGAGAACGTGGCGCCGGCCGACGCCGCCTTTGCCGCCGGCTTCGCCGATCAGAGCCATCTGGGGCGCTGGTTTCGCCGCGCCTACGGCATGACGCCCGCGGCCTATCGCAGGGGGCGCACGAACGTTCCAGACGTATCACCCGCGACGGGGTAACGCTGCGCCGACGACGAACGACGCAGCGGATAAAGGCATGTTCGATACGAAGGTGGCGATCCTCGTGCTCGAGGATCTGGAAACCTGGCAGAAGCTGAACGTCACGGCCTTCCTGGCGACCGGCATCGCCCACGAGGCGCCCGAAGCCATGGGCGAGCCCTATGAGGACGCCGCGGGGCGCCAGCATGCCCGCCTGCTGGGCCAGCCGATGCTGATCTTTGCCGCGTCGGGCGAGACGCTGCAGCGCGCCTACCGCCAAGCCATCGACCGGGGCCTGGCGAGGGCCGTCTATGTCCGGGCGATGTTCGCGACCGGCCACGACGCGGCCAATCGGGAAGTCTTCAAGGCCGAGCCGGCCGATGCGCCGGATCTCGTCGGAATCGCGCTGCGCGGCCCCCGCAAGGACGTCGACAAGGCGACCAAGGGCGCCAAACTGCATTCCTGACCGGGCATCGGTCAGCGTGTGGCACCCTGTGGCCGTCGATTGATGAGCCAGATCAGGTAGGGCGCCCCGATCAGCGAGGCGAAAAGCCCGAGCGGCAGCTGATAGGGAAAGGTCAGCGTTCGCGCCAGCCAGTCGGCCAGGACCATCAGGGCCGTTCCGATCGCCACGGACAGCGCCAGCTGCGGGCCCGGCCGTGGTCCGCCGGCCAGCCGCGCCAGATGCGGCGCCATCAACCCGACGAAGGACAGCGGCCCGACGAACAGGGTTGCGGTGGCCGACAGGACGGCGGCGAGGAGCACCAGCCCGCCGCCGGCGAGGCGGGGCGACAGGCCGATCGAACGAGCCAGCGCGTTGCCGAGCGGCAGGATCGTCAGCCATCGCCGCAGGAACGGCAAAGGCGCGATCATCGCCACGGCGAAGACCGCCAGGATGATCGCCTCGGTGGGCGCCACGCGCTGTGTCGAGCCGCTCAGCCAGGTCAGCAGCCGCATCGACTCGGGTCCACCGCGCGCGATGACGGCGGTGATGACCGCGCCCGCCAGGGCGCCTACGGCAAGGCCGGACAGGAGGAGGCGCTCGGCACCGAACTGGTGGCGGACCGCGATCACGAGGACCGCGGCGAGAGCGGCCAGCGAACCGGCGAGGCATCCGATGAACTCCAGATCACGCGAAACGCTGCCGGCGAGAATCAGAACGGTGGCGAGACCGACGCCGGCTCCGGAACTGATGCCCAGTACTTCCGGGCTTGCCATCGGATTGCCGGTGACGCGCTGCATCACGAAGCCTGCGGCCGCCAGCATGGCTCCGGCTGCGCCGGCGGCCAGGATGCGCGGCCAGCGCCAGGGCGCCACGACGTCAAAGGTCGAGCCCGTCGCCCAGAGCCAGCCTTCTGGCCCCTTGCCGAGAAACAGCGCCAGCACGGCCAGGAGAGCGGTGATCGCCAGCAGCGCCAGCAGCATTCGGCGGGGATGACGGATCGACGCCGTGCGGTCCATTCCGGACGAGCGCGCCGGCGTGCGGCGCAGGCGCGGCAACAGCCACAGCAGCAGCGGGCCGCCCAGCAGCGCCGTCACCGCCCCTGTCGGCACCAGCTCGGTTCCGCCGACCCGGACGAGCTGCACGAGACTGTCCGTCAGCCAGAGCAGCGCCGCGCCGACCAGCGGTGCCGTGCAGAGGATCTGCTTCAGCGTCCTGGCACCGGCAAGGCGCGCGAGATTGGGGGCGGCAAGGCCGACAAAGCCGATCACCCCGACCGAGGCCGTGACGCTGGTCGCCAGCCCGACCGCGACAGCGAGCGTCAGAAGTCGGGTCGTGTCGACCCCGAGGCCGAGCGCCTTGGCGCTGGTGTCGTCGAGGGTCAGCAACAGCAGAGGGCGGGCGAGCGCGGCGGTCGCGATGCCGGCGATCGCCAGCCGCAGGACGAGCGACAGGCTCGGTCCCCAGCTCTGCTGGGTCAGCGAACCGCCGCCCCAGATGAACAACGACATCATGTACTCGCCATGGGCCAGCACCAGGGTTGCGCTCAGCGAGGCCGCGACGAGAGAGATCAGCATACCCGAGATGATCACTGTCACCGGATCGAGACCGCGCCGCCAGGAGAGCGCGAGGATGACGGCGAGCGCCGCGGCACCGCCGGCAAAGGCGATGGGTTCGCGCGACACCGCCATCAGGCCGGGCGCGTAGATCGTCGCGGCGGTCATCGCCAGCTGCGCGCCCGCCGCGACGCCGAGCGTCGAAGGATCGGCGATCGGATTGCGCAGCACGCGCTGCAGCAGCGCACCGGAGAGCGCCAGGGCGGCGCCCGCGACGATGGCGACGGCGGCGCGGGGCAGCACGGAGTGGACGAGGATGGCGCGCTGCATCGCATCTGCGGGCAGCGGCCAGGCGAGCCAGGCCTGCCGCACGAACAGCAACGCGGCGAGACCGGCGGCCAAGATCCAGCCGACGGTGGCCGGTTTGCTCCACGGCAGTCTCATCCGCCACCCGGCCGATCGCTGAGTGCGGCTGCGAACAACCGGGCGAAGCGCTGGGCCGCCGGCAAGCCGCCGAAGGGATCGATCGGATCGAGCGTCAGCACGCGGCCTTCGCGCACGGCCGGCAAGGCCCGCCACAGCGCGCTTTGCGGCAAAACGCGCGTGGCATCCGGCGGAACCGGCCCGATGATGCAGATGATCGCATCCGGCACCTTCGCCAGCGCCTCGATCTCCACCGGCGCCGTCGCGCTGTAGCTGGTCTGCCTGCCCCAGGCGTTGGTGAAGCCGAGGCGCGTCAGCACGTCGCCAAACATCGCGTCGTCGCCGAACACGCGGACATGGCGCGGATCGCCGATGCTCACCAGAAAGACGGGCCGTTGTGCGCGGCTGGTCAAAAGACGACGTCGTTCGTCGATGCGGCGGGCAAACCCGGCGATTACGGGCTCGGCATGCCTGCCGATCCCCGTATCCTCGGCCATTGCGCGCATCACGGCCTCGGCCTTGGGGTAGGGTGGCTCGCCGGGAAGATAGATCGACAGGGTGCGCACCGGGGCGATCGGCGCGACCAGGTCGTGCGCCCAGGCGCTGAAGTTCGAGCCGTAGATCACGTCGGGCGCCAAGCTGGCCAGGAGCTCGAAGTTCGGCGAACCGCGCAGGCCCAGATCGACGATCGTCGCCGGCAGATCCGGTTCCACCGCGATGCGGCGGAATTGCCTCAGTTCGGGACCCGCGACCGGCACGAGGTCCAGCGCGAGAGCGGTTTCCAGCAGCGCCCAGTCGAGGACCGCGACGCGCCGCCCGGCCGCGAGCGCGGGTCGCGCGGTAGCCAATACCGCGCCGGACAGCATCGCCAGGACGCGCCGGCGCGATGGATTGCGGGCGACGTGTGTCACAGCACGTAGCCGATGGGCGCGCCGGTCGCCGGATGGGTGAAGATGCCCATGTCGATCGCGTAGATCTTGCGCAAGGTCTCCGGCCGCATGATGTCATCCGGCATCCCGTCGGCGACCACCTGGCCGCCGCCGAGCGCCACCAGCCGGTCGCAGAGCCGCGCCGCCATGTTGATGTCGTGCAGGACGATGACGACGGATAGGCTGCGTCGGCGCGCCAGATCGCCGACGAGTGCCAGCATGTCGGCCTGATGCGCGATGTCGAGAGCCGATGTCGGCTCGTCCAGCACCAGGCACTCGGTATCCTGGGCGAGCAGCATGGCGAGCCAGACGCGCTGGCGCTCGCCGCCGGACAGGCTGTCGACCAGCCGGGTGCGCAGGGTTGCCAGGCTCGTCTGGACGATCGCATCGTCGACCTTCTCGCGGTCGCTCACCGTGAAGCGGCCGAACGTGCCGTGCCAGGGAAAGCGCCCGAGTGCCACGAACTCCTCCACGTTCATGCCGTCCGTCGACGGCATGAACTGCGGCAGATAGGCGAGCCTGCGGGCGAACTGGCGATCGGAGCCGTGGTCGATATCCTGACCGAGAAAGCGGATCGTACCCTCGCTCGGCTTCTGCTGGCGTGCCAGCATCTTCACCAGCGTCGACTTGCCCGAGCCGTTGGGACCGATCAGCCCGACGATGCGGCCGTGCGCGAAGCTCAGGCTCAGCGGCCCGACAATGCGGCGGCTCTCCGGCGCGAAGCTCACGCCGGAGAGTTCGAACAGGGGCGGCGTCGATGCAGTCATGGCGCAACCGCGCCACCGACATTGCCGTGGCCGCGACAATCGAAGCGAAGCTTTTCTTCCACGATAGGCCTCGGCCTCCTAAAAGCTAAAGTGGGCCTTCAGCAATCCCGTGCGGCCTTCGCCGTAGTTGCAGCTGTAAGCGCCCTGGCAGCCGGAGACGTATTTCTTGTCGAAGACGTTCTTGACGTTGAGGGAGACGCCCCAATTGTCGCGGTCGTAGTGGATGGCCGCATCGAACACCGTCGCGTCCGGCACCTTCAACGTGTTCTCGTTATCGGCATAGGATTCGCCCTGGTACCGGATCCCACCGCCGAAGCCCAGTCCGTCGGCGACACCGCCGTGGATGGTATAATCGGCCCAAACGGACGCCAGGGTTTCGGGAATCAGATAGGGCTGGTTGCCGATGATCGACTCATCGATATCGTCGGTGATTTCGAGATCGTAGGTGGTGAAGGCCGCGGTCAGCTTCAGGCTTTCGGTCACATTCGCATTAGCCTCTAGCTCGATGCCGCGTGAGCGAATCTCGCCGATCGTCGAATAGGTATAGCCCGAGCCATCCCATACGGATTGCAGGTTGTTGCGGCGTGTCAGATCGAATAGCGACGCCGTGAAGGTCGCATTCAGGAATGTTGGAGAATACTTGAATCCGACTTCGTACTGCTCGCCTTCCAACGGTTCGACGGGCTCACCGCTCGCATCGGTCCCGATCTGAGGGTTGAAGAAGCGCGATACGCTGGCATAGGGCGTGAACCCGTTGGCGAACTCGTAGGCCAGTCCCGCGCGTCCGCTGAAGGCGCCATAGTTGCCGTCGTAGTCGTCGTCGGTCGCGGTACGATCGTCGCGGTCGATCCACACTTCGTCGTAGCGACCGTTCAGCGTAACGATCCAGCCGCCGCCAAACTTCATCTGGTCCTGCGCATAGACGCCGAGTTGATTCATGTCGATCGTTTCATCGGCGTAGGGATCGTACCAGGCGCCTTCCGTGTTCGTGTAGACCGGATTGATCGGATCGAGCTCAGAGATCGCGCCGGTGGCTGCAACCTGGTCGAAATGGTAGAATTTATAGTCGGTGCCCGCCAGGAGCTCGTGCGAAATTGCGCCGGTGTCGAAGTTCAGGACCGCCTGATTGTCCGTTTCGATCAGATCGGCTGACGTATCGTGCTGGAAGTTCAGCCGGTACAGCGTGTCGTCGGTGGTGTCGTAATCGTACGTGTAGGGACCGTACTCCTCACGCTCGACATGGATCCAGCGCGTGTTCGAGCGCAGCGTCACGGTGTCGTTGAGGCTGTGCTGGAAGTCGTAGCCGAGGCTCGCCTGCTTTTGCTCGAACTTATCGAGGTCCGGTTCACTATAATAGAGATCGCGTGGGACGTAGCCGTAGGGCGCCGCTACGACGCTGCCGACATACGGCAGGAAGCCGCCGACATGGCGCTGGTCGTCATATTCGTAGCTGCCGTAGAGCTCCAGATGGGTGTCGGCATCGGGTTCGAACAGAAGGCTCGGCGCGACCACGCCGCGCAGGTTGTCGGCATATTCTGTCTGGGTGTCTCCGCCCTTCACCCGTCCGACGACGCGCCAGCTCCACGGACTGTCCTCGCTGAAGCGGTCGCCGAGGTCTAGTGCCACGTAGCCATTCGGATCGTCGGTGATTCCCGTCTCGACGTAGCGGATGCGTTCGCCGTTGGCGCGCTTGGACACGGAATTGACCAGGCCGCCCGCATTCGAGCCGCCGTAAAGCACCGAGGCGGGGCCGCGCAGCACTTCGATACGGTCGACCAGGAACGGATCGACGATGATGCCGGCGAAGGCGTACTGATAGAGCTGCAGCCCGTCGAGATAGGCGCCCGACTGCGTCGCGTCGAAACCGCGAATATAGATCCAGTCGGTGTCGGAATCGTACCCGAAGGGCTGCGCGAATACGCCGGCGGTATAGCGAAGCGCCTCGTCCACCTTTTCGACGCCGCGGTCGTCGAGCTCTTCGCGGCCAATCACTGAGACGGCCTGCGGAATCTCGTTGATCGGGGTCGCAATTTTCGAGCCGGCCGTCGCATCCTCGGCGACGTATCCGTCGACCGCCGTGGGGTCGGCGACGCCGCCTTTGGTCTCTACGTCTCCTTCCACGACGACGCGGTCGAGCTGGATGACGTCCTGGGCGAAGACCGGCGCCGCCAGCCCGAGGAAGCCGGCGGACGACAGCAGGATGCGAAGATGAGAAGACACGGTCATGGCGGCCTCCGATCATGACGAATGGAGTGCGCCGCTTAGGACATCAAAATATGAATCGAAAGATCATGTTTTATGAACTGCCGCCTTTGGGGCGGGTCTGTGGCGAAAATACAATATTGTTGGGATGATTCCAGACGCCGCCCCAGCGGAAGACGAGAAGAGCGAGCTGCGTTTTCCTCAGTCGGTCGTATCGCTTAAGAGCGCTGTCCCGCCGATGCTGCGTAAAGTTCCACCAAACGGCCGAGATCGGCCTCCTCGACCAGCGTGACCGCCGGAGTGCCGAGTCGTCGGCTGGGGTCGACCACCGTCATGCCACGAGTGATGCCGGGTGCCAGTGCCACCCGCACCGAGGCTGTGAGAGATCGCGTGACGATCGACGGCTCGATCGCCACGGCGGCGGCCAGGGGGTCGACGAAGCGCATGACGTCGCGCCCCGTATACGACTTGACGATCTCCCGGCTCTGATTGGCGAGCGCCTGGGTGAAGGCCTTGTAGGGGCTGTCGGCGATCCCCGCGAACAGCGCGTCGAGCGCCTCGCCGCCGATCTGGTGCGAGTAGCAGGTCTCCCACGGCACGACGACGGTTTCGATCTCGCTGCCGAAGACGATACTGGCCGCTTCCGGATCGGCGTAGATATTGAACTCGGCGGCCGGCGTGGTGTTGCCGCGCCCGATCAGCGTGCCGCCCATGATGATCAGCTGGCCCATGCCGGCGATGATGCTCGGCTCCAGATGAAGCGCGAGCGCCAGGTTGGTGAGCGGGCCGATGGTCAGGATATCGACCTTTTCGTTGCGGCGCGCGGCATCGAGCAGGGCGGCGCGCAGAAACTGGACGGCGTCGTCGCCGTGCGGCTCGGCCTGGCTCGCCGGCCGGGGGGCGCCGCCGAGGCCGTCCTCGCCATGGATGTGGGTGGCGTCGACGATCGGCTGCACCAGCGGCTGCGCCGCACCGGCGTAGACCGGGATAGCCGCCTGCGCGACCGCCAAGGTGGCCAGGATGTTGGCCGTAGCCGTCTGCAGCCCGACATTGCCGAACACCGTAGTGATCGCATCCGGCGCCCGGCCGCCTGCGATCAGCAGCAGGAGCGCCTGCGCGTCGTCGACTCCGCCGTCGGTGTCGAGAATGAGGCGGTTGCGCTGCAAGGCAGGTCTCCTTCAACGGGGCTGAGGCCAACGGCTTATGGCCGAAGGACCGATCGAAGAGCAAGCCTTCGATCGCATGTCTCCGATCGGGCGCCGTCGAAGCGCCGTTTCGGACCTCGGGCGGCGCCGGTTTTCATCGGTGTGCACTTGGAAGGCCGGGGCTCTGCGGCTAAGGTCGCTTCAAAACTGGAGGCCCAACCGTGCAACGAGTATCCCTGGCGATCAGTCTCGCGTCCGCCATCGTCCTGTCCACCGCGCTGGCTGCCCGGGCGGCGGACGAGCGGATCGCCGTCGTCACGCCCTATCTCTCCGCCGTCACCACCGCCGAGATGGTCGAAGCGTTTCAGAACGAGGCCGCTGCGAAGGGGTGGAGCGTCGACGTGGTCGATACCGCCGGCGACATGGGAGCCTTTGCCGGCCGCGTCGAGGATGCGACGACGACGGGGGTCGACGCCATCGTGCTCGTCTCGGTCGACCCGGCGCAAATTCAGGACCAGGTGGACAAGGCCAAGGCCGCCGGCATCCCCGTGATCACGATCGACGGCGCCAAGAACGACGCGACCGTGCTCAACGTCACTTCGGACAATTACGTGCTGGGCGAGACGATGACGACCTTCCTGTTCGACCAGCTCGGCGGCGAAGGCAACATCGTGCGCTTCTTCCATTCCGCCCATCCGGGCGTGCGCCAGCGCGAGATCGCGCTCGACGATGCGCTGGCGAAGACGCCGGGCATCAAGGAAGTCGACAACCACTATGTCCAGGTGCCGGGGCAGATCGATGACAGCCGTGCGGCGATGGACGCCATGCTGCTCGCGCATCCGGGCAAGGGCGCCATCGATGCGGTCTGGGCGGCGTGGGACGAGCCGGGCATCGGCGCCGAGCTCGCGACCGAGGCGGCCGGGCGGACCGACATCGTGATCGCCGGCATCGACGCCAATCCGCAGGCCGTCGAGCTGATCAAGGCCTGCACCAACTATATCGCTACGGTGCGCCAGGGATTCCCGCAGATGGCGGAGATCGCCGCGGGTGAGCTCGAAAAGCTGTTCGCCGGCGAGACACTGGACCAACAGGGACTGTACGCCCCGGTCGACCTCGTCACGCGCGAGAGCCTCGGCGTCACCTGCTGACCTTGCTCGACCTGCAGGGCATCACCAAGCGCTTCGGGGCGACCGAGGCCCTGGCCGACGTTAGCCTGTCGGTGGCGGCGGGAGAGGTGGTCGGTCTGGCCGGCCACAACGGTGCCGGCAAGTCGACGCTGATCAAGATCGTCGCTGGCGCCCAACATGCGGATGCCGGCAGCATCCGCATGGAGGGACATGACGGCCCCTTGGCCTCGGCCCAGGACGCCTATGCCGCCGGGATTCGCGTGATCCATCAGGACGCGCCGCTGGTTCCCGCCTTCGACACCATCGACAATTGCTGGCTGGGCCGCTCCTATCCCCGGCGTTTCGGGCGGATCGACCGGGCCGCCATGCGCAGCAGCATCGCAGCGGTCGCGGCGACGATCGCGCCCGACCTGCCGCTCGACGTCCCGGTGATGCACCTGTCGACGGCCGAGCGGCAGTTCGTCCGGTTGCTGCGGGCACTCGCCGACAAGGGCCGGCTGCTCATCCTCGACGAGCCGACCGCGGCACTGCCGGCCGAGGACGCCGCGCAGTTCTACGCCATGCTGGACCGGACGCGCGAAACGGGCACTTCGATCATCCTCGTCACCCATCGGCTGGATGAGATGGCGGATTTCTGTGACCGCGCCGTCGTGTTGCGCGACGGCCGGGTGAGCGCCCGCTTCGACGCGGGCGATCTCTCCGTCGATGCTCTGGTGCGGGCCATGGGCGGCGAACGGCTGGCCAGCGAGCATGTAAGCGCCGTGCGGTCGGATGCGCCACCGGTGCTCGAAGTCGAGAACCTGCGGGCCGGTGAGCTGACCGGCGCCACCTCCTTCAAGGTGCATCCCGGCGAGGTCGTCGCGCTCTACGGGCTGTCGGGCTCAGGCCGCTCCAGCCTGCTCAACGCGCTTTGGGGTGCCGAGTCCCGGCGTTCCGGCCGGATGCGGTTGACGGGAGCGTCCTACGCGCCGCGCAGCCCACGCGAGGCGGTGCGCGCCGGCGTCTCCTACGTGCCCGCCGATCGGCATCGCAACGGCCTGTTCGCCGACATGGACCTCGTCAGCAACAAGACGTTGCCGCTGCTGTCCCGATATCGCCGCACGAAGCGCCTGCCTCTGCCGAGCCGCACGGCGGAGCGTGAGGATTTTTCGGTTGCCGCCGGACATGTCTCGCTGGTCTATGGCCGAGGCGAGGATCCCGCGCGCACGCTATCGGGAGGCAACCAGCAGAAGCTCCTGTTTTCGCGCTGGGCGACCCGCCATTCCAAGCTGATGCTGCTCGACGAGCCGACCGAGGGCGTCGACATCGTCGCCAAGGCGACGATCCGATCGATCGTCCGGGCCATCGCGGCGGACGGCAACGCGGTCCTGGTGTCGACATCCGACCGCGACGAGGCGATCGAGCTGGGCGACCGCGTGCTCGTCTTCTTCCGCGGCGAGGCCGTGGCCGATCTTTCACGAAACGAAGCGATACCGGAGGCGCTGGCCGCGGCCGCGCAAGCCGGGGGAACGGGGCAATGAGCAGCAGCATCGGCCGGTTCGGAACGCTGGCGGCCTTCATCCTCCTCTGTGCCGGGTTTTCGCTCGCCGCGCCGACGGCCTTCGCCTCGACCGCCAACGTCGCCAACCTGGTCCAGCAGATGGCGACGCTCGCCATCGTCGCCACCGCCGCGACCCTGGTCATGACGATCAACGAGTTCGACCTGTCGGTCGGCTATTCCGCGTCGCTGGCGGCCGTCATCTGCTTCATCCTCTTCGGTGCCGGCCAGCCGGTGGCCATTGCCGTCGCTGCGGCCTTGCTCGTCGGCGTCGCGGCAGGTGTCGGCAACGGCGTTCTGGTGGCTCGCTTCGGCGTGCCCTCCTTCATCGCGACGCTCGCCTTGGGGACGGTGCTGTCTGGCCTCGCCTTCGGCCTGTCCGGCGGGCAGAGCCTGTTCCAGTCGGTGCCGGCCGGCTTTAAGGCGCTGGCCCGCGGCTCGATCCTCGGCATTCCGGTCTTGGCGCTGTGGATCGTCGCGGTCCTCGGCGTCACGGCCTTCGTGCTGTCCCAGAGCGAATTCGGCCGCCGCATCCGCGCCATCGGCGGCAATGTGCGCGCGGCTAGGCTGGCCGGCCTGCCGGTAACGCGCGACATCATCGTCACCTTCGCCGCCGCCGGCGGTCTGTCGGCGCTCGCCGGTCTGCTGCTCGCCGCTCGCCTGGGCAGCGTCCAGCACACCATGGGCGAGCCGCTGCTGCTGCCGGGCTATGCGGCGGTCTTCATCGGCACCACGGCATCCTCGACCGGCAGTCCGAGCGTCGGCGGCACGCTGCTCGGCGTGGCGATCACCGGCGTGCTCGTCAATGGCATGACCATTGTCGGCGTGGAGCCTTTCGTGCAACGAATCCTGACCGGCGTTCTGATCATCATCGCGGTGCTGATGCGCCGCCTCGTCCGGGCTGGCTGAAATGATCCTGGTTCTCGATTGCGGAACATCGGCGCTCAAGGCGACCGTCTTTTCCGAGGATGGCGTTATCGCAGCGCAGGCTCCGGGGCTCTACGGCGGAGTGTCGGGTGCGGTCACCTTTTCGGCCGACGACTGGTGGCAGGCCGCGACCATGGCGGTCGCGCAATTGGATTGCCGCGGGGTCACGGCGATCGCGCTCACCGGGACGATGGAGAACCTGATCGCTCTCGACGGGCGCGGTGCGCCGATCGGCGAGGTTCTCGTCTATTCCAACGCCTGCGGCCAGGACTCGCTGGAGCGACGCGCCGCGGCACTGACGGCCCTTGGCGCGGCCGAGATCTGCGGCAACGCGCCCGAGCCGCTGATGACCGCCTTCAAGCTCGACTGGCTGCGCGAGGAACGGCCGGAGGCGTTTGCTCGGGTGCGCCATATCCTGCCGGGCTCGAAGGACTATCTCGCCTTCCGCCTGACCGGGGCCTTCGCCACCGATCCGGTCTGCGCTGCCACCACCGGCCTGATGGACATGGCCACGCGGATCTGGTCGCCGATGCTGATCGACGCCTTCGGCTTCGATCCCGAGCTGTTGCCGGCGATCCTGCCGGCGGACGCCGTCGTCGGCCCGCTTCTTCCGGCAGCGGCTGCCGCGCTCGGTCTTCAGGCCGGACTGCCGGTGATCAACGGTTGCGGCGATGGCGGCGCCACGACCTTGGGCAGCGGCGCGGCGAAGGAAAACGACGTCAGCCTCTATCTCGGAACGAGCGGCTGGGTGGCGCGGGTGGCGTCGGCCTATGACGGGTCGCCCAGGCCCTATTACCGGCTGCCCCATCCCGCCCATGACGGCCTGATCGAGATCGCGCCGGTTCTCTCGGCGGGGGCGGCAGCGCAATGGGCCCGCGATATCCTCGGGCTGGAAATCGAGGCGGCCGACGCCCTGGCGATCGCCGCCGACACGTCGCCCACGCACGTCCAGTTCCTGCCCTATCTCCAGGGCGAGCGCTCGCCCTTCGTCGATCTTGATTTGCGCGCCGGCTTCATCGGTCTTTCGGCGGAAGACCGACCGGGCGATCTCTATCGCGCGGTTCTGGAGGGCGTCGCGCTCGCCATCGCCGGCAACCTTCAGGCGATGGTCGCCGAGCCGGGCGATCTCAGCCTGGCGGGAGGCGGCGCGCTGAGCCAGATCTGGCCGCGGCTTCTGGCCGACGTCATCGGCCGGCCGATTTCGGTGCCGGCCGAGCCCATCACGGCCGCCAGCATCGGCGCTCTGCAATTGGCGCTCGTCGCACTCGGACGACCGAGCGTCGCGGTGGGCGGCGGAACGGTGTTTGCCCCGCGCCCGGAGCGCGCCGAGCGCACGGCGCGCCTGAAGCGGCGGTTCGCAGCGGCGACCGACTTCTTGAGAGGCCTGAAAGACCTCGGATAGCGCGTCGGCCCCGCCCGCCGGCGCCTTGCGCGGCTCTCAATCCCAGTTCAGCGCCCCGCCGTTCTGGTACTCGATGACGCGGGTCTCGAAGAAGTTCTTTTCCTTCTTCAGGTCCATCGCTTCGGACATCCAGGGGAACGGGTTCTCGGCCGGGCCGAAGACGGGCTCCAGACCGAGTTGCGCACAGCGCCGGTTGGCGATGAAGCGCATATACTCCTCGCAGAGCGCCGCGTTGAGACCGAGAAAGCCGGTGGGCATGGTGTCGCGGCCATAGGCCGTCTCCAGCTCCGCCGCCTCGCGCAGCATCGCCCGCACCTCGTCCTGGAATTCAGGCGTCCACAGATGCGGGTTCTCGTGGCGGATCTGGTTGATCACGTCGATGCCGAAGTTCAGATGGATCGACTCGTCGCGCAGGATGTACTGGTACTGCTCGGCGATACCGACCATCTTGCCGCGCCGGCCGAGTGACAGGATCTGCGCGAAGCCGGTGTAGAACCACATGCCCTCGAAGACGACATAGAAGGCGACGAGATCCTTCAGGAACGCCTGGTCGGTCTCCGGCGTGCCGGTGGCGAAGCTCGGATCGTCGAGGCTCTGGGTGCGCTCCAGCGCCCAGGCCGCCTTGTCGGTGATCGACGGCACCTCGCGGTACATGTTGAAGAGCTCGCCTTCGTCGAGTCCGAGGCTTTCCACGATGTACTGGAAAGTGTGGGTGTGGACCGCCTCCTCGAAGGCCTGACGCAGCAGGTATTGCCGGCACTCAGGATTGGTGAGGTGGCGGTAGATCGCCAGAACGATGTTGTTGGCGACCAGGCTTTCGGAGGCCGCGAAGAAGCCGAGATTGCGCTTGACCATGCGCCGCTCGTCCTCGGTCAAGCCGTCGGCCGAGCGCCACAGCGCGATGTCGGCCTGCATGGAGACCTCGGTCGGCATCCAGTGGTTGTTGCAGCCGGACAGGTATTTTTCCCAGGCCCAGTCGTATTTGAGCGGCAGAAGCTGGTTCACGTCGGCGCGCGCGTTGATCATGCGCTTGTCGTCGACCGAGACGCGGGCGGCGCCGCGCTCGATTTCGCCAAGGCCGGTGGCGTCGGCCGCGGCCGCGTCGGTCGCCGGTTTGCGGGCGGCGGGAGTGTCGTTGAAGTCGAGCATCGTATTCTCCGAATGGGCTGTCGGATCGGGGGCCGACCCTGCCGCGTCCCATGGGCGGCGGGATCGCACGGACGGATTGAAGGGCGCAGACACCTCCATCACGTCATCCTCGGCCACCGTGCCGAGGATCCAGTCACGCGATGTCGACCGAGAATGACGAAAGCGAGAGAGTGGTCGCGCGTCGTGGCATTCGTTGTCGGCCGCCGCGTCTTGGTAGAGGTGAGGCCGTAGGACGGAAACGCAGTCGGGCTACTGGCAGGCCTCGCAGTCCGGGTCGTCGATGGCGCAGGCCTTGCCCCAGGCGCTGTCCTGCGCATCGATCGGCGCGGGCGCGGCATGGACGGCCTGCGCGGCGTGCAGCGCCACGGCGTTGAGCTTGCCGTCGGTGCCCTTCAGCGTGGACTTCTCCACATGCGTCGCCGAGCGCGTGCGCAGATAGTAGGTGGTCTTCAGGCCCTGCTTCCAGGCGAAGCGGTAGAGCGCGTCGAGCGCCTTGCCGCTCGGGCTCGCCAGATAGAGGTTGAGCGACTGCGCCTGATCGAGCCATTTCTGGCGGCGGCTCGCCGCCCGGATCAGCCAGGCCGGATCGATCTCGAACGCCGTGGCGTAGAGCTGTTTCAGATCGTCGGGAATGCGCGAGATCGGGCCGAGCGAGCCGTCATAGTACTTTAGATCGGAGACCATCACCGCGTCCCACAGGCCGCGCTCCTTCAGGTCGCGCACCAAGGCGGCGTTCACCACGGTGAAGTCGCCCGACATGTTCGATTTGACGAAGAGGTTCTGGTAGGCCGGCTCGATCGATTGCGACACGCCGCAGATGTTGGAGATCGTGGCCGTCGGCGCGATCGCCATGCAGTTGGAGTTGCGCATGCCGACGGTTTTCACACGGTCGCGCAGGCTCTCCCAGCCGAGCCGGGTGGTCCGGTCCATCTCCAGGGACGGCCGGGCGGCCTGGAGACGCTCGATCGAATCGACCGGCAGGATGCCCTGGGACCACAGCGACCCCTCGAACGAGGGGTAGCGGCCACGTTCGGCGGCCAGATCGCAGGAGGCGGAAATCGCCTCGTAGCTCAGTGCCTCCATGCTCTCGTCGGCGAAGGCGACGGCTTCGTCCGAAGCGTAGGGCAGGCGCAGCGTCTGGAGCGCGTCCTGGAAGCCCATCAGGCCCAGTCCGACCGGACGATGCTTGAGATTGGAGCGGCGCGCCTCGGGGATCGTGTAGAAATTGATGTCGACCACATTGTCGAGCATTCGCATCGCGGTCTTCACCGTTGCCGCGAGCTTCTCCCGGTCGAGCCCCTTGGCCGTCACGTGGGCAGCCAGG
Organism: Consotaella aegiceratis; assembly: GCF_036541425.1. Classification (NCBI taxonomy): domain Bacteria; kingdom Pseudomonadati; phylum Pseudomonadota; class Alphaproteobacteria; order Hyphomicrobiales; family Aurantimonadaceae; genus Consotaella; species Consotaella aegiceratis. The sequence goes on along the minus strand of NZ_JAZHFT010000001.1, from coordinate 94,544 downwards.
TTGACCGAGCCGAGATTGCAGACCGCGACCTCGTCGGGACCGGTGTTGAGAGTGATCTCGGTGCACAGGTTCGAGGAATGCACGACGCCGACATGGCCTTGCGGCGAGCGCAGGTTGCAGGGATCCTTGAAGGTGATCCAGGGATGGCCGGTCTCGAACAGCATGGTCAGCATGCGCCGCCACAGATCGACGGCGTTCATGCGCTTGAACACCTTGATCTCGCCGGCGTCGGCCTTCGCTTCATAGGCCTCGTAGACAGCGCGGAAGGCGCTGCCGGTCAGGTCGTGCAGGTCCGGCGTCTCGTCCGGCGAGAACAGCGTCCATGCGCCGCCCACCTCGACGCGCTCCATGAAGAGGTCCGGCACCCAGTTGGCGGTGTTCATGTCGTGGGTGCGGCGACGGTCGTCGCCGGTGTTCTTCCTGAGGTCCAGGAACTCCTCGATATCGATGTGCCAGGTCTCCAGATAGGCGCAGACGGCGCCCTTGCGCTTGCCCCCCTGGTTGACGGCGATCGCCGTGTCGTTGGCGACCTTCAGGAACGGCACGACGCCCTGGCTCTTGCCGTTGGTGCCCTTGATATGGGCGCCCAGCCCGCGCACCGGGGTCCAGTCGTTGCCGAGACCGCCGGAATATTTGGCCAGAAGCGCGTTGTCCTTCACCGCCTTGAAGATGCCGCCGAGATCGTCGGAAACGGTGGTGAGGAAGCAGGACGAGAGCTGCGCGTGGCGCGTCCCCGAGTTGAACAGAGTCGGCGTGGAGGCCATGAAGTCGAAGGACGAGAGCAACTCGTAGAACTCGATGGCGCGCGCCTCGCGGTCGACCTCGCGCAAGGCGAGACCCATGGCGACGCGCATGAAGAAGGACTGCGGCAGTTCGAAACGGATGCCGCCGTCCTGCAGGAAATAGCGATCGTAGAGCGTCTGCAGGCCGAGAAGCTGGAAGGCGTGGTCGCGCTCGGGCTTCAGCGCGGCGGCAAGCCGGGCGACGTCGAAGCGGGCGAGCTCCGGATCGATCAGATCGGCGTCGATGCCGGTCTTCAGGTAGGCCGGAAAGTATTCGCCATAGACGTGCGCCATCTCGGCCTGGGTTGCCCGTCGCGGGGCGCCGAAGACATGCGTCAGGGCCTCGCCGCGCAGTTTGTCGAGGAGCAGCCGGGCGCTGGCGAAGGCATAGTCGGGCTCGGTCTCGATCAGGGTGCGCGCGGCTAGGATCAGCGCATCGGACAGCTCGGTCTCGCGCACGCCGTCATACAGGTTGCGTCGGGCTTCGGCGAGGATCGCGGCCGCATCGAGCCCGTCGAGATCGCAGACGGCTTCCGCGACCACCTGTTCCAGCCGGCCATCGTCGAGCGGACGGCGCGTGCCGTCGCGCTGGGTCACCTGGATGGCGGGCGCGGTCTCCTGGACCGCCTCGGCCTGGCGGGCGCGGGCATGCTCTTCGCGGTAGAGCACATAGGCGCGCGCCACCTTCTGGTGCTCGGCGCGCATCAAGGCGAGCTCGACCTGATCCTGGATGTCTTCGATATGGAGCAGGCGCTCGCCGTCGCTGCGCCGGGTCAATGCGCCGACCACCTCGGCGGTCAGCTCTTCGACGGTTTCGTGCACTCGGGAGGAGGCCGCCGCAGTCCGGCCTTCGACCGCCAGAAACGCCTTGGTCATGGCGACCGCGATCTTCGAGGCGTCGAAGGGCGAGACGGTGCCGTTGCGACGGATCACCTTGAGGCCGTCGGCGACGTGTTCGGCCGGGTCCCGCGGCGGCCGTGCGGACACCGCAGGATGGCCGCCGTTCGACGCGGGAGAGGGAGAAAGAGACATCGGCTGCTCCACAGGTGCTTGGAGGCAAAGGCCGAGCGGAGTCATGCCAAGGCAGCGAAGGCGACAGACACGGCCGCACGTCGCAAGCACGATCCACCGGGACACCCCGCCCAGGGAAAAGGTTCGGTCACGTCACGGCAGGTCTCCTGGCTCGCGGGTCACGGCCTCGCGTCCGGCCTTCCCGGAGCCTCATGCTCCAGTGACACCGATGGGACGCAGGGCTCGCCGCTCACAGTTGCGGGGGCAGCTTCGGCCTTGACGCCCGAATCGGACGGCGCACCGAATTCCCTCTTAGCTCCCAGTTCTTGTGGTTCTGGGAGACCATGACATCTATATGTTGATCAATCCGCGCCGATTCTGTCAATCGACCGCAGCGCGAAATTATCCGATCGCGCACACTGCCGCACGGCCCCAGGTCTCGCAATTCACATAAAGATATCGTTATATCCTGCTTGACGCGCTCCGCGCGAGGGTTCATGGAGGATGCTGTCGTGGTTCTCCGATCCCCCCGGGATCGGAGCGAAGAGGGAAGCCGGTGAAACACCGGCGCTGCCCCCGCAACTGTGAGCGGCGAGCCTTTCGTCCGACAGGCCACTGAGGCGTTCAGCTTCGGGAAGGCGTGACGAAAGGCGACGACCCGTGAGCCAGGAGACCTGCCACGCGCCTAGAACGTCCTCGGGCGGGGTGTCCCGGTGGAACGCTCGAAAAGCGGTGGGCCGTCTCCGGCCCCGCCGCCGTCGAGGCGTATCCGCTCGGCCTTTGCCCCCCATCATCAGGGGTTTGAAGCCGATGTCCAATCGTCAAGTCACCACAGCCACGCTCGGTACGCCGCGGATCGGCCCGCGACGCGAGCTGAAATTCGCCGTCGAACGATACTGGTCGGGCAAGATTTCTGTCGACAGTCTCCACGAGACCGCCGATGGGCTGCGCGAAGCCAACTGGAAGTCGCAACGGCAGGCCGGGATCGACGCGATCCCCTCCAACGATTTTTCCTTCTACGATCACGTGCTCGACACCGCCTGCATGGTCGGCGCGGTGCCCGCCCGCTATGGGTGGTCCGGAGATTTCGTGCCGCTCGACATCCTCTTCGCCATGGCGCGCGGCACCGCTTCGGTGCCGGCGATGGAAATGACCAAGTGGTTCGACACCAACTACCACTATCTCGTGCCGGAGCTCGATCCCGACCAGAGCTTCCGCCTGGCGACGGTCAAGCCGGTGAAGGAGTATCTGAAGGCCAGGGCGATCGGCGTCGAGACGCGGCCCGTCGTGCTCGGGCCCGTGACCTTCCTGGCGCTCGCCAAGAGCACGGCGCCCGGCCACCATCCCCTGTCGCTCCTGGATCGCTTGCTTCCCGTCTATGTCGAGGTGCTGAAGCGCCTCGGCGAAGCCGGCGCCCAGTGGGTCCAGCTCGACGAGCCCTGTCTGGTGCTCGATGCCGAGCCGACCGTTCAGGAGGCCCTGCGGATCGCCTACGCGCGCTTCGCCGAGGCGGTGCCGCAGCTCAAGATCATGCTGACGAGCTATTTCGGCGGCCTCGGCGACAACCTGGAAACGGCCCTGTCGCTGCCCGTCGCCGGGCTGCACGTCGATCTCGTGCGCGCTCCCGATCAACTGGAGCTGGTGCTGTCCGGAGCCAGGGCCGATCAGACGCTGTCGCTTGGCGTCATCGATGGCCGCAATATCTGGCGGGCCGACCTGGCGCGGATCCTCGATCGCCTGGAGCCGGCGCTGGCGGATCGCTCCGGCCCGATCGAGATCGCGCCCTCCTGTTCGCTCCTGCACGTGCCGATCGACCTCGAACTGGAAGACGATCTCGATGCGGACCTGAAGTCCTGGCTGGCCTTCGCGGCCCAGAAGATGGGCGAACTGCGCCTCCTCGCTACGGCGCTTGCCGAAGGCCGCGATGCCGTGGCAGCCGAATTGGCCGCCGCCAGCCGGGCGATCGCGGCACGCGCCGTCTCGGCCAAGGTGCATGATGCGGCGGTGTCCGCGCGAGCGGCCGACGTGACGCCGGAGCTGATGCGGCGCCAAGGCTCGTTCGCCACGCGCCGGCCTCTCCAGCATGCCGCGCTGGACCTGCCGACCTTCCCGACCACGACGATCGGCTCGTTTCCGCAGACGGCAGAGGTGCGTCAGGCGCGCTCCGACTTTGGCAAGGGCAAGCTCGATGCGGTCGGTTACGAGGCGTTCCTCAGGCAGAAGACCGCCGAGGTGGTCGCCTGGCAGGAGGAGATCGGGCTCGACGTGCTGGTCCATGGCGAGTTCGAGCGCAACGACATGGTCCAGTACTTCGGCGAGCAGCTCTCCGGCTTCGCCTTCACCAAGCATGCCTGGGTGCAGAGCTACGGATCGCGCTGCGTGCGTCCGCCGGTGATCTTCGGCGACGTCTCACGGCCGGCGCCGATGACCGTCGCCTGGTGGCGCTATGCCCAGAGCCTGACGGGCAAGCCGATGAAGGGCATGCTCACCGGTCCGGTCACCATCCTCAACTGGTCCTTCGTGCGCGACGACCTGCCCCGCGCGGATGTTTGCCGGCAAATCGCATTGGCGATTCGCGACGAGGTGTCCGACCTCGAATCGGCCGGCGCCAGGATGATCCAGATCGACGAGGCGGCGCTGCGCGAAGGCCTGCCGCTCAAGCGCGCCGAATGGACGACCTATCTCGACTGGGCGGTGGAGTGCTTCCGGCTCTGTTCCTCCGGCGTTGCCGACGAGACGCAGATCCACACGCACATGTGCTACTCGGAGTTCAACGACATCATCGAGTCGATCGCCGCGATGGATGCCGACGTGATCTCCATCGAGACCTCGCGCTCCAAGATGGAGCTGCTCGACGCCTTCGTCGCCTATCACTATCCGAACGAGATCGGCCCAGGCGTCTACGATATCCATTCACCGCGCGTGCCGGACGCCGCCGAGATGGTCGAGCTTCTTACAAAGGCAGCCGAGCGCCTGGCTCCCGATCAGATCTGGGTCAATCCGGATTGCGGGTTGAAGACGCGGGGCTGGGACGAGACGCGGCCGGCCCTCGTCGCCATGGTCGAGGCGGCCCGGCAGTTGCGCCGGACTTATCCCCGATCCTGACCGATGCGGCTCGACGAAGCCGCGTCACGATGTCCCGTTGACGCGGGAATCGGTTGACGCTCGATCCGGTCTCGGTACCATATCTAGCGTCATTGGTTCCCGCGTCATTCAAGATGTGGGCTAAGAGGGAAGCCGGTGCGCCGTCCGCCAGGATGGTCATGCCGGCGCTGCCCCCGCAACTGTAGGCGAAGAGCCTGCCCTTGGATTCCGTCACTGGCGCGACGCAGCACCGGGAAGGCGAGGGGCAGGCAATGACGCGCGAGCCAGGAGACCTGCCGTGACACCGATTTGAAACGTCCTCGGTGCGGGGTGGCCCGGCAGGACGCGGCGTCTCTCGATTCGCGGTGCGATTCGGGGTCGTATTGCGTCGTCTGTCCTCGTCCCCCGTTCCGAATCATACGAGGGTATTCATGGGGCAGGTTAGGGCAGCGGCCAATCCGACGACGGTGGTCAAGCGCAGCGGCGAGGTGGTCGCCTTCGACACCGGCAAGATTCGCTCGGCCATCGCGCGCGCCGGTGCGGCGACCGGCGAGTTCGGCGCGGCGGAAGCCGAGCTTCTGGCGATCCAGGCAGTGAAGGTGCTGGCGCACCGCTTCTCCAGCCGCGCGCCGCGCATCGAGGAAATCCAGGACGTGGTGGAGCAGGCGCTGATTTCGGCCAACCACTTCGCCACGGCGCGAGCCTATATCGTCTATCGCGAGCAGCGCTCGCGCCAGCGCGGCGACCGGGCGACGCTGGTCGACGTCGAGCGTTCGATCAACGAATATCTCGACCGCGCCGACTGGCGGGTGAACGCCAACGCGAACCAGGGCTATTCGCTGGGCGGACTGATCCTCAACGTTTCCGGAAAGGTGGTCGCCAACTACTGGCTCTCCCACGTCTATCCGCCCGAGGTGGGCGCCGCGCACCGCGAGGGCGACATCCACATCCACGACCTCGACATGCTGGCCGGCTATTGCGCCGGCTGGTCGCTGCGCACGCTGCTCTTCGAGGGGCTGAACGGCGTGCCTGGCAAGGTCGAGGCCGCGCCGCCCAAGCATTTCGGCAGCGCGGTCGGTCAGATCGTCAATTTTCTGGGCACGTTGCAAAACGAATGGGCCGGCGCCCAGGCCTTCTCGTCCTTCGACACCTACATGGCCGCCTTCGTGCGCAAGGACGCCATGACCTACGAGGAGGTGCGCCAGGGCGTCCAGGAGCTGATCTACAACCTCAACGTCCCATCGCGCTGGGGCACGCAGACGCCCTTCACCAACCTCACCTTCGACTGGACCTGCCCGGACGATCTGAAAGACCAGGTGCCGGTGATCGGCGGCCGGGAGATGGACTTTGCCTATGGCGATCTCCAGGCCGAGATGGACCTGATCAACCGGGCCTATATCGAGGTGATGACGGCGGGCGACGCCAAGGGGCGCGTCTTCACCTTTCCGATCCCGACCTACAACATCACGCCGGACTTTCCCTGGGAGAGCGAGAACGCCGAACGGCTGTTCGAGATGACGGCGAAATACGGGCTTCCCTATTTCCAGAACTTCGTCAATTCCGAGCTTTCGCCCAACATGGTGCGCTCCATGTGCTGTCGGCTGCAGCTCGATCTGCGCGAGCTGCTGAAGCGCGGCAACGGCCTGTTCGGTTCTGCCGAACAGACCGGATCGGTGGGCGTGGTCACCATCAACTGCGCCCGGCTCGGCCATGTCTTCGCCGGCGACGAAAACGGCCTCTTCGCCCGCCTCGACACGTTGCTCGACATCGCCCGCACCAGCCTCGAGATCAAGCGCAAGACCGTGCAGCGGCTGATGGACGAAGGGCTCTTTCCCTACACCAAGCGCTATCTCGGCACGCTCCGCAACCACTTCTCCACCGTCGGCGTGAACGGCATCAACGAGATGATCCGCAACTTCACCGGCGACGCGGAGGATGTCACCACCGAATGGGGCCATGCCTTTGCCGTCCGCCTGCTCGACCACGTGCGCGCCCGCATGGTGGAGTATCAGGAGGAGACCGGACATCTCTACAATCTGGAGGCCACGCCCGCCGAGGGCACGACCTACCGCTTCGCCCGGGAGGACAGGAAGCGCTATCCGGCCATTCTCCAGGCCGGCACGGAAGACGAGCCCTATTACACCAATTCGAGCCAGCTGCCGGTCGGCTTCACCGATGATCCCTTCGAGGCGCTGGCCCGACAGGAGGAGCTGCAGCGCAAATACACCGGCGGCACGGTGCTGCACCTCTACATGGGCGAACGCATCTCCTCGGCCGAGGCCTGCCGCAAGCTGGTGCGCCGGGCGCTGGAAAACTTCCGCCTGCCCTACGTTACCGTGACGCCCACCTTCTCGATCTGTCCGAAACACGGCTATCTCGCCGGCGAGCACGAGTTCTGCCCGAAATGCGATGCCGAGGCGATCGCCAAGAAGCGCGCCGCCGCCTGACCCCGATCCAAAGGAGACCATCATGAACGATATGAGCCTGACCGCCGAACCCGCCGAAGCCCTCGAACTGGCGCCGGAGGAGCGCCAGCCCTGCGAGATCTGGACACGCGTCATGGGCTATCACCGTCCCGTCGGCTCCTTCAATCGCGGCAAGAAGGGCGAGTTCGCCGAACGCGTTTCGTTCCGGGAGCCGGCACGAGCCGATGACTGAGCTCAGGGTCGGGGGGCTCGCCCCCCTTTCCACCTGCGACTGGCCCGGCCAGCTCGTGGCGACGATCTTCTGCCAGGGTTGTCCCTGGCGCTGCCCCTATTGTCACAATCCTCATCTTCTGGCCGCCCGCGGGGATAGGGAACTGGCATGGCCGGATATTGGCGCCTTCCTGCGAAGCCGGCGGAATCTGCTCGACGGCGTGGTGTTTTCCGGCGGCGAGCCGACCCTGCAGAAGGGCTTGCCCGAGGCTATGCATACGGTTCGCGATATGGGCTTCAAGATCGGCCTTCACACCGGCGGTGCCTATCCGGCACGGCTGCGGGAGGTGCTTCCGCTGGTCGACTGGGTCGGGTTCGACATCAAGGCGCCTTTTGCCGATTACGATCGGATCACCGGTGCGCCGGGCGGAGGAGAGAAAGCCCGGCAAAGCTTGCGTCATCTCGTCGAAAGCAGCGTCGCCTTCCAATTGCGCACCACGGTGCATCCGCGCCTGCTGAGCGAGGCGGACATCGAGCGACTGCGCGCCGATCTCGCGGAGCTCGGTTTGCACAAGCATACGCTGCAGCAGTTTCGCGCGGCGGGCTGTGCGGATCCGAGCCTGGTGGCGGCCTGATCAGGCCGCCTGCCGTGTGTCGAAGGCTTGGCGGGCTTTCTCGACTTCGTCCATATTGGCGAGGGTCCAGCCATAGAGAGCCCTGAACGGCGGCAGAAGCGTGCGGCCGAGCGGCGTGAGTTCGTATTCCACGCCGATCGGCGAGACCGGCAGCACATGGCGGGCGATCAGCCCGTTGCGTTCGAGCCGGCGCAGGCATTGCGTCAGGGCCTTTTGCGAAACGCCTTCCAGACACCGCTTGATGGCGTTGAAGCGCTGCGGCCCGTCATCGAGCACGGTGAGCACCATCATCGACCATTTGTCGGCAATCTGGTCGAGCAGCAGGCGGCTCGGGCAGTCCACCGCGAAGTGTTCGCAGGTCGGCATGGGCGGTTTCCTTGGAGATACCTAGGCGCTTTCAGGTGCGTCATTGACGCTAGGTCTACGATGTATACCTAAAGGACCGTTTCAGCAACGGAGCCCTTTTCCTTCATGTCGTCCTCCCAAACCGATAGTTTGTTCCGTCCCTTTCGCCTCAAGTCCCTGGAGCTGAAGAACCGGATCGTCATGGCGCCGATGACGCGTTCCTTCGCGCCGAACGGCGTGCCGGGCGAAGCCAACGCCGCCTATTACCGTCGCCGCGCCGAGGGCGACGTCGGCCTGATCCTCTCGGAGGGGACGGTCGTCGACCGCCCGGCATCGCGCAACGATCCCGGTATCCCGTTTTTCCATGGCGAGGCCGCGCTTGCCGGCTGGCTGGGCGTCGTCGACGCCGTGCATCGGGCGGGCGGGCGCATGGGGCCGCAGCTCTGGCACACCGGTTCGACGGTCAATCCCTTCACCGACTGGGTGCCGGAGGCGCCGGTGGAGAGCCCCTCGGGCCTGCTCGCACCCGACACGCCGCGCGGCGAGGCGATGAGCGAGGCAGCGATCGCCGATACGGTCGCCACCTTTGCGCGGGCGGCGGCCGATGCCAAGCGCCTCGGCTTCGACGTCGTGGAGATCCATGGCGCCCACGGCTATCTGATCGACCAGTTCTTCTGGTCGGGCACCAACCAGCGCACCGATCGCTACGGCGGCGCCACGCTCAAGGAGCGCTCGCGCTTCGCCGGCGAGGTGGTGGCCGCGATTCGCGAGGCGGTGGGGCCGGAGTTTCCCATCATCCTGCGCCTCAGCCAGTGGAAACAGCAGGACTTCGCCGTGCGGCTGGCTGAGACGCCGGATGCGATGGCGGATTGGCTGCAGCCGCTGGCCGATGCCGGCGTCGACATTTTCCACTGCTCGCAGCGCCGCTTCTGGGTGCCGGAGTTTCCCGAGATCGACGGCGAGAACGGCCTCAACTTCGCAGGCTGGGCCAAGAAGTTGACGGGCGCGGCGACGATCAGCGTCGGCTCGGTCGGCCTGTCGAGCGACTTCATGGGCGCCTTCGCCGGCGAAGCCTCGCCGACGGCAGGACTGGGCCGGCTGATTGAGCGCATGGATCGCGACGAATTCGATCTGATCGCTGTCGGCCGCGCCCTGATCAGCGATCCGCAATGGGTGGCCAAGGTCAAGGCCAACGACCATGCCGGACTGAAGGCGTTCGATCCGGCTACCCTGGCCGAACTGGTCTGACACCCTTCCGGGGGCCATCACGCGGCGCCCGGCAGCATCGTTGCTTCGACGGCTGCGGCCGCCGGAGCGACACTTGCCGATCGAACGGATCGACGAATGCCGCCGACAATCAGCGGCCGTCACCTTCGCGGGCGGCGGGTTCTCTCCGCCAATAGGCAACGGCGAGATGCTGATCGCGCGTCAGGCCGCGCTCCTTGCGCAAATGGTTCCGGATCACCTTGAAGGCGGCAAACTCGCAGGCGGTCCAGATGAAGAAGGGCGTGCCGTCGTCCGGCAGGGCCGTCTCTCGCACGGCATCGGCTAGCCTGGCTCCCGGCCCGGCGCCATTTCGGTAGAGCCAGCGGATTTCGATGCTGGTGCGGTTGTCGATCGCCTGCGCCTCGTCCGGTCCGGCAATCTCGATCAGGGCCAGGCCGCGCTTGGACGCCGGAAAGGTCTCCAGGCTGCGTGCGATGGCCGGCAGCGCCGTCTCGTCGCCGCCGATTAGATACCAATCGCGGTCGTCGCGGATCGCGCCGCCCATCGGGCCGGCCAAGCCGACCCGGTCTCCCGACTTGGCCCGCGCCGCGAAGGCCGCGCCGGGGCCCGCGTCCTCATGCAGAACGAAATCGATGTCGAGTTCGCCCGCAACCGGATCGCAGCGACGCGTGGTGTAGCGGCGGATATCGGGAGCGCCGTCGGCCTCGCCCCAGGTCAACAGGCCGTCTCGGCCGACGGTCGGCGGGATCAGGTCGCCGCCTTCGGGCGGAATGGCCAGGCCGAGATGCAGGCTGTCGTTGGTTGCGAAGCGGTCGAGATCGGCACCGACAAAGGTGATCCGACGCATATGCGGCGTAATGTCCCTGACGTCGCGGACCCGTGCGACCCGGTAATTGGGCGGCGTGACCAGATCGCTGCCGTCGCCCGTCCAGACAACCTCGGGGGTGGCCTGTTTTGCGAAGTACTTCACATGGCCGGCAAGCGCCATGCGCATGTGATAGAGACCCGTGATGTCGGCCGCCTCGGCTCCCAGTTCGATCCGGCCTGGGGTGGCGCGCAGGGTGCCCGTGCCGAATGGCAAGTCGACGATATGCGCCGCGCCGTCCCGGGCGATCTTGGCATCGTGCTCGGCCAGATGGTCGCAGACGGCGGCGATCACCGGATCGGGATCGGCGACGGAAACGGTGGCTGTGGCGACCAGACGAGTCATGCGAACCCTTTCGTTTCGATGCCGGCGAGGCAAGATGGTCGTCGGGCGACCGTCCATGCGCTGCTCGCCTCGCTGCAACCCTCCTACTGTAAACTTGAGTTTTTTAGCAAGGTTTTATCCGGCGCGAGCGATTTCGTCTGGCAACGCCGTCGCCTGCCTGCTGTGGAGTGCTGGACAGCGTTGGCCGGGCATGCCAAGGAAAGAGGCCTTCGCATCGCCGACCGATCCGCCTGCGCTTTCATCCGACATCGAGATTTCGCCCGCGTGGGCGAAGTCGGATGAGCCCTGCGCCGGGCCTTGCCGGCGCACATCCCTCTTGCGGCTGCCGGCTTTCGCCCTCCGATCGGCGCCTCCCCGGAGACAATGGTCCTTATGGCAGCAGCCCCCGTCCCGAAATCCCTCGGCGCTTACGAGGCCCGCTGACGATGGCGATTTCGCTGCTGTCTCCCGCCGGCTTCGGCGTTGCGTGCTTTGCGGTGCTCGTGGCGGCGGTGCTGCGCGGCTTCACCGGCTTCGGCTTTGCGCTGGCCGCCGTTCCCCTGCTGAGCCTCCTGTGGTCTCCGACCCAGGCGGTGGTCGCCGTGACGCTGATGCAGGCGATCGTCGGCGTCTACGATTTGGTGCGGATGCGCGCCGTGATGCATCGCCCCTCGCTCCGCTGGCTCGCCTTGGGTGCCCTGTTCGGCACCCCTTTGGGGCTCTATGCGCTGGCTCGGTTCGACGCGTCCGTGATGCGCGTGCTGATCGCGGGCATTGTCGGCGTGGCGCTGCTGGTCCTGGCGCGGAAGCCTGTGCTCGCCGCCATCGGCGGGCCGAAACTGGCGATCCCCGCCGGTTTCTTTGCCGGCGTATTTTCTGGCGCAGCGGCCATGCCCGGCCCGCCGGTGATCGCCTACTACCTGTCCGCCCCGGCAGCACCGGCCATGACGCGGGCCTCCCTGCTGGCATTCTTTTTCTTCACCGCGATCATCGCTTTGCCGGGGCAGGCCTACGCCCGGCTCATCGACGGGCCTGCAGTGCTTCTGGCCTTGGTCGGCTTGCCGATCATGGTGGGAGGAACGGCGCTGGGCGCCTGGCTGTTCGCCCGGGCGAGCCAGGACCTTTATCGCCGGATCGCGCTGGCGGTGCTGGCCGTGATGGCGCTCGTCACCGGCCTGCGCGGCATTGCCGGGCTACTGTCCTGAGGATTGCGGCCGAGGGAATGTGCCTATATCTGCGGCGCGGTGAAATGGTAGGCAGTCGGCGCGTTCGGCAACGCTAAGGCGGGCATAACGCCATCTCGTCGGGAACCGGACGAAAGGACAGGGTTGTGGCTGGACAGTGCAGGACACTTCTCGACGTCGACACCGGGATCGACGATGCCATGGCGATCCTCCTGGCGCTGAAGCGTCCGGGGATCGAGCTGGAGGCGATCACCACCACCTACGGCAATATCGACGTCGCGTCGGCCACCCGCAACACCCTGCAGCTTCTGGAAGCGGCGGGCCGCACCGACGTCCCGGTGGCCGCCGGCTGCAAGCGCGCCCTGACGCGGCCCTTCACCAAGCGCGGCAGCCGCATTCACGGCTCGAACGGCCTGGGTGACGTCGATCTGCCGCTGCCCGCCACCGAGGCGCGCGACATCTGGGGGCCGGATCTCATCATCGAACGGGTGCGTGCCAATCCGGGTGAGCTGATCCTCGTGCCGGTCGGACCGATGACCAACGTCGCCCAGGCGTTGATGAAGGCGCCGGACATTGCCGAAAAGCTCAAGGGCATGGTGCTGATGGGCGGCACGCTGTGGCATCCCGGCGTGCCAGGGATTGCGAGCCCCGTCGCCGATGCCAATTTCTTCAACGATCCGGAAGCGGCGCGGATCGTGCTGCAATCGGGTGCGCCGATCACTCTGGTGGGCATGGACGTGACGATGCGCACCAAGCTGACATCGGCGATGATCGGCGAGCTCTCCGAGCGCGGCGACGCGGCGGTGCGGATCGCCATGCAGGCCGCCCGCTTCTATCTCGCAGCCTATCAGGCCCAGTATCCCGAGATCGACTATTGCGCGCTGCACGATCCGCTGGCCGTGGCGGTGGCCGAGGACCCGACGCTCGTCACCATCGAGCCGATGCAGGTCGATATCGAGTGCGCCGGTGAATTGACCCGCGGCCAGGTCATCCCCGATCGGCGCAAGACCGGCACGACGGTGCCCAATGCCGGCATTGCCATGGATGTCGATGCCGGGCGTTTCCAGTCCCTATTCTTCGAGGCGATGATCGGCTGACCGGGAAGGCGCATACCGGCCGTGTGATGGCGGTCAGCTTCGACCGGGTCCCCGGCCCGGCGAGATCAGCCAGGGATAGGCGAAGTCGGCGAACCGCTCGGCGGTTTCGGCCGCGCCGTCCGTCTGGGATGCGACCCCGGCCGCCAGCGCTTCCAACAGCGCCAGGATTGCCGTGTTGGAGGTTGAGCTGAAGCTGCGCCGGGCGTGGACGTAGAGGGTCAGCGTGCCGAGGCTCGCCAGAGGCGAGGCCTGGGTATCGGTGATCGACAGCACCGGAATGGCATGCTTGACGGCAGCCCGCGTCAATTCCACGGTCTCGCGGATGTAGCGGGGAAAGGCGATGGCGACGACCAGATCGCTTTTGCCGAACGTCGCCAGATGGCGCGCCGCCGTCAACGCGCCGCCGCCATTGTCGACGATCGCCGCGGATCGGCCGGCAAGACGCAGATGGTGGGCGAAGATGGTCGCCAGCGCCGCGCCGGAATCGAAGGCGACGATGAACATGCGCTCGGCCTGGGCGATCATGCTGCAGGCCTGTTCGCAGCGCGCGGCATCGAGATTGCGCATGGTGTCACGCAGGTTTTCCAGGTCCTCGTCCATCGAGGCGGTCACGACTTGATGGGTGGACGAGCCCTCCGAGAGCTTGGTTCTCAGGCGTTCCACCGGCGCAAACACCGACTCGAAACTTTGGATCACCTCGGCGCGGAACTGGGCATAGCCCTCGAAACTGAGCTTGCGGGCGAAGCGGTTGGCCGTCGCCACGGAAACACCCGAAGCGCTGACCGTCTCGTTGATACTCATCTGCGCGACCTGCATCGGCTCGTTCAGGACGAAATCGGCAAATCGACGAAGCGCTTCGGAGAGGTCCGGGTAGATAGCCGCGATCCGTTCGGCGACCACCGAGTCGGCGGGGAGATAGTCGTTTGCCGCAATTTTGTGCAGACGCATAAAACGCCTCAAAAGTAGCTTGTAATTGGAATTACGTCTGATAGCGTAGCTGTAACAGAAAATTACAGATGCCGCATCAAGCGGCTCGCCCGCCGGGAGGACGGTCTGTGTCCAGCTCTTTCGGGGATCCTTCATGAAGCGGAATATCGTTCATCTCAGCCGTCGCTCGGTTCTTGCCGGAGGGGCGGCCGGGTTGTTGGCCGGGGTGCTGCCCAAAGCCGTTTTCGCCCAGGAGACGACCAAGATCACCACGGCGTTCGGCTGGATCTCCAATGTCGAGTATGGTGGCTTCTGGACGGCTCTCGAGCAGGGCTATTTCGCCGAGGAAAACATCGAGGCCGACTATATCACCGGCGGTCCGCAGGCGCCCGACACGCTGGTGTCGCTGGCCGCCGACCGGTCGCAGGTGAGTGGCGCCAATTGGCTGCCGATCCTCGATGCCGCCGCCAAGGGCAACGACTTCGTCATTCTCGGCGCCCAGTGGCAGAAGAGCCCTTCGGCGCTGATTTCGCTCGCCGCCAAGCCGGTGCAGAAGCCGGAAGATCTGGTGGGCATGAAGATCCTGGCGCAGAACGCGTCGGACCGTGTCATCATCGATTCCGTCCTCGGCAAGGCCGGCCTGCCGCTCGACTACGAAATCGTGCCGACCGGCTTTTCGCCCGAGCCGCTGCTGGCCGGTGACGGCGACGCCTACTTCGCCTTCGCCACCAACCAGCCGATCACCCTGGAGCAAATGGGCCTCAAGCAGGGCGAGGACTTCTATGTCACGCTGTTCGAGGACCTCGGCTATAACGTCAAGCAGGGACTCTACGTCGCCAAGCGCTCCTTCCTCGACGAGCATCGCGACGCCGTGGTCGGCTATCTGCGCGCCCTGGTGAAGGGCTGGCGATACGCCATCGACAATCCGGCCTACGCGCCGCAGATCGTCGTCGACACATACGGCGCCGACCTCGGTCTCGATCCCGATCAGCAGAAGCGGCAGATGGAGCTGCAGATTCCGCTGATCGAGCCGGAGGATGGCCAATCGCTGCTGATGTTCGATCCCGCGATCATCGAAGGCGACATGACCGACGCGGCCAAGGCCGCCGACCGCACCGTGCCGCCGCTCGACAAGCTGGTCGACCTCGGCCCGCTCAAGGACGCGCTGGCCTCCCTCTAGGCAGCCGCCTCGCTCCACCGCGCGCCTTCCCCTTTCTTCCCACGCTGTTCGGACGCGTCTCGCGCCTGGTCGTCGACGCTCGATTTCGGAGGTCTCCCATGCATAGACGCACTCTGTTGAAATCCGCGGCGGCCGGTCTTGGCGCCGCGATGCTGCCGCGCTGGGCCTTCGCGCAGGACACGACCAAGCTGCGGGTTCAATGCGGCTGGATCGCCAATGTCGAATATGCCGACGTCTGGATCGCCGTCGAAAAGGGCCTGTTCCAGAAGCGCGGCCTGAGCGTCGATGTCGCGCCCGGCGGGCCGAACGCGCCCGATCCTCTCGTCTTGGTCGCCGCCGGCAATGCCGAGATCGGCTATACGAGCTGGCTGCCTTTCCTGGATGCCGTGGCCAAGGGCAACGACTACGTGCTGATCTCGGCGCGCGCCCAGACCAGCCCGCTCGGCATCATCTCGCTGGCCAAGAAGCCCATTCTCGAGCCGAAGGACATCATCGGCTCCAGGATTCTGGCCCAGGGCCCCGCCGAGCAGACGGCGATCGACGCCACCCTGGCCTTGGCGGGCCTGTCGGGCGACTGGACCATGGTGCCCGCCGGCTTTTCGCCCGAGCCGTTAGTGGCGGGCGACGGCGACGGCTACACCGCCTTCGGCACCAACCAGACCATCACGCTGGAGCAGATGGGCCTGGAGCGCGACAAGGACTTCTTCTTCCGCTCCTTCGACGAGCTCGGCTTTCCCTCCTATGCCGATCTCGCCTTCGTCTCGCGCGACTTCCTGGAAAAGAACCGCGACGCCTTGGTGAGCTACGTCGCGGCGCTGATGGAAGCCAACGCCATCAGCGAGGCCGACATGACTTATGCGCCGCACCTGATGGTCGAGAAGTATGGGGCCGACTACGGCCTCGATCTGGACCAGCAGATGCGCCAGAACGAGCTGCAGGAGGCCAATATCCGGCCGGGCGGCGATGCCGATTATCCCGTCTATTCGCTCGACCCGGAGAAGATCGCCGGCAAGATGTACGACGCCGCCAAGGCGACCGGCCGCACCGACCTTCCGCCCGTCGACCAGATCGTCGACACCAGCATCGTCGAGGATGCGCGCGCCTCTCTCTGATCGACCCAACGAGAAGTCTGAAAGTTCATGTCACAGGAAAACCAGCCGCGTCCGGTCGACGTTCTGATCAAGGGCTGCGAAGTCGTCGCCCTCGACGCGGCGAACACCGTCATCAGCGACGGCGCCATCGCGGTCGAAGGCAACAGGATCGTGTGGACGGGGCCGACCACGGAAGCCTCTGCCTTCAAGGCCGGGACCACGATCGACGGTCGCGGCAAGATCGCCTTGCCGGGGATGATCGACGCGCATTTCCACACCGGCCAGCAATTGCTGCGCGGCAAGCTGCAGTCGATCGCGCGCAAGCGGCCGCTCAAGCAGCCGGTCTGGAAGAACTACCTCATTCCCTTCGAGAGCTGCCTGGAGCCCGAGGACGTCTATCTGTCCGGCCTCGTCGCCTACACCAACATGATCCAGGTGGGCACGACCTGCTTCGCCGAGGCCGGCGGCCCGCACCCGGACGAGATGGGTCGGGCGGCGATGGATGTCGGTATTCGCGGCTTCGTCGCGCTGTCGACCGTCGATCAGAGCGAGAATATCGGGGCCGACGTGCCCGACAACATGCTGATGACGCATGACGAGGCGCTGGAGCGCAACATCCAACTCGTCGAGCGCTGGAAAAGCAACGACCGGGTGAAGGCGTGGCTGGCATTGCGCCAGGTGATCGTCTGTTCGCCCGAGCTCATCCGCGATATCGGACAGGCCTCCAAGGATCTCGACGTCAAGATCCACACGCATCTGTGCGAGGGCACCTACGAGATCGACTACACCAATGAAAAGTTCGGCATGCGGCCGGCGCCGTGGCTGGAAAGCATCGGCGTTCTGTCCAGCCGGCTGCATTGCGCCCATTCGGTGCTGCTGACGCCGGACGAGGTCGACCTCTACGTGGAGCACGGGCCGTCGGCCTGCCATTGCGGGTTCAACAATTATTCGATCGGCTTCCATCGCCTGGTCGAGATGTGGCGGCGCGGCATCGACATCGGGCTCGGCACCGACGGACCCGGCGCGGCCGGCACGCTCGACATTTTTCAGGTGGCCCATGTGGCGCGCGTCGGCCAGCAGGCGCTCAACAGCGCCGGCTTCCATCAGCGCGAGCCGATCTCGGCCGAAGAGCTTCTGCGTGTCGGCACCAATGGCGGCGCCCGGGCGCTCGGCATCTTCGACGAAGTGGGCAGTCTGGAAGCAGGCAAGAAGGCCGACATCACGCTGTGCGACACTAGCGCGATGGATGCCATGCCGCTCTACGATCCGCTCTTCGTCGCCGCCAACGTGCTGGTCGGCCGCGACGTCTCCACCGTGCTCGTCGACGGCAAGGTGGTGATGAAGGACCGCGAAATGGTGTCGATCGACGTCGAGGCGATCAAGGCCAAGCTCAACGAGCGGCTGCCCGGCATCTCCGAGCGCTTCGAGAAGCTGGTCGCCTGACCATGGGCAAGTACCAGACGGTCAAGAGCAAGGGCCCCCTGCCGGTCCGTGAACCCACGGTCTTTCCGGTGCACGCCGGCAAGCGGTTCATCGTGACGGGCGGCGCCAGCGGCCTGGGCCGAAGCATCGTCGCCCTACTGCTGGCGCAGGGCGCCACGGTGCTGTTCGTCGATCTCGATCAGGCCCGGGTAGACGAGGCGGTCTCGGACTTCGGCGGCGCCGAGGCGGGCGCATTCGGTGTGGCGCTCGACGTCGCGGCGGAGGCCTCGCCGCAGGCCGCGCTCGACGCGACGCTCGCCGCCATGGGCGGGATCGACGGCCTGGTCAACTGTGCCGCGATCGTGCTCCACGCCGACCCTCTCCAGATCAGCCGCCGCGACTGGCAGCGCCAGTTCGAGGTCAATCTGTTCGCCGCCTACGACATGGTGCGGGTGGCGGCGTCCTGGATGATCGAGGCCGGGGTCGCGGGAGCGATCGTCAACATCGCCTCCGAGGCCGGCAAGGTCGGCCATGTCGAATCGATGGCCTATAGCGCCAGCAAGGCCGGCGTCATCAACCTGACGCGCATGCTGTCGCAAGCGTTGGGACCCTACGATATCAACGTCAATTGTGTGTGCCCCGGCGGCATGGCGACGCCGATGCTCCAGGAAGTCGCGCGGGCCTATTCCGCGGTCACCTCGGAGCCGGCGGACGAAATCTTCGCGTTCATGAAGGACGCGGTGCTGGGACGCCATACCGAGCCGCGGGAGGTGGCCCGCACGGTTCCTTCCTGCTGACCGACGATGCCATGATGATCCGCGGCCAAGCCGTCAATGCCGATGCCGGCGGCACGCCCTATTAGCTCGGAGAGAAACTTGCCGCCTTCCACCGACCCCGTTGGCACCGCGCGCTGGGCGATCAACGTCGATCACGCCGGCAAGACCTTCCGGCTCGACGACGGCAGCGAACTGATCGCCGTCGAGGAGGTCGAACTCAAGATCGCCAAGGGCGAGTTCGTGGCCCTGCTCGGTCCGTCGGGTTGCGGCAAGAGCACGATCCTGCGGCTCGTGGCGGCCCTGGAGGAGGCGACCAGCGGCCGCGTCGCCATCGAAGGCGCCGATCCGGTGTCGCTGTCGAAGGCGCATCGCCTGGGCGTCGCCTTTCAGGACCACGCGCTGCTGCCCTGGCTCACGGTCCGGGCTAATGTCGCGCTGCCCTTCAAGGTGGCGGGCGAGGCGCCTGACATGGCTCGCATCGATGCGTTGCTGGCGTTGGTGGGCCTTGAGAAATTCCGCGATGCCCGGCCTCGTCAGTTGTCCGGCGGTATGCGCCAGCGCGTCTCGATCGCTCGGGCCCTGGCGCTCAATCCCGACGTGCTGCTGCTCGACGAGCCGTTCGGCGCGCTCGATGCGGTGACCCGCCGCCACATGAACGTGGAGTTGCAGCGCATCTGGAGCGAACAGAGGATCACCACGCTGCTGGTCACCCATTCGGTCGACGAGGCGCTGTTCCTGGCCGACCGGGTCGTCGTTATGAGCGGCCGGCCAGGCCGCGTGATCAAGACCATCGACGTGCCGTTCGAGCGACCGCGCCGGCCAGAGGTACAGCGCCTGCCGGAGTTTCACGCGCTGGCCGACGAACTGACCTTGGCGCTGGAGCCGGAGGACCAGGGCAGCGAGGCCGCATCGTGACGGGCGAGGCCAGGGAGCGTACCGGCACCATCGTCCTCGGCGCTCTCGGCGTCGTGCTCTTTCTCGGCCTTTGGGAACTGATCGGCGTCAATCGTTGGGCCGGACTGACCTGGCCGCCCTTTTCGACGGTGATGGTCTATCTGTTCACGCCGTCGCGTCAGGGCCTGTTCCTGCGCGCCATGGGCGCCAGCTTTTCCATGGTGGGCGCCGGCTATGCGCTGGGTGCGCTGATCGGGATCGTGCTTGCGGCACTCGTTCACGTGGTGACGACGCTGCGTCCCGGCGTCGATCGGCTGGCGAGCGTGATCCATTCGATTCCGGCGATCGCACTGGCGCCGCTGTTCATCGTGCTGCTCAGCCGCGAGTTCACCGGCATGGCGATCGCCACGCTCAACGTCTTCTTCATCGTCTATGTCTCGACGACCTCCGGTCTGGCGGCGTCCTCGGCCGTCCATCGCGACCTGTTCCGCTCGCTGGGCGCGACCGCGCTGACGCGATTCTGGCGTCTCGACCTGCCGGCGGCATTGCCGGCGATGGTCTCGGGCTTCAAGTTCGCCGTGCCGGCGGCCTTCATCGGCGCCATTCTGGGCGAATGGTTCGGCTCGTCGCGCGGTCTCGGCCTGCTGATGGTGAGCGCCATGCAGAACTTTCAGATCCCGCTTTTGTGGAGCGCAGTGTTCATCGCAGCCACGGCGTCGCTGATCGCCTTCGGCCTGCTCGGCCTGGTCGAGCGCGCGGTCTACGGACGGTTCCGATGAGGAGGGCGGGGTCGCAGCCGATGCGGATCATCACGACCGCCTTGTCGCGTTATTGGGGTGTCGCTGCCGTGCTCGTCGCATGGCAGGCCTGGGTATCGATCACCGGCGTCAACGCCATCGTCATGCCGCAGCCGCTGGACGTGCTGAAGGACCTCGTCACCGAGCCCGGCGTGTATCTGACCAATGGCGGCCAGACGCTGCTCCTGTCGGCGGCCGGTCTCGTCCTCGGCATGGCGTTGGGCACGCTGATCGCGGTGCTGGCCTGGTCGTCGCGTATCGTCAGCGGCATCCTAGTGCCGCTCGGATTGATCTTCTCCTCGGTGCCGGTGGTGGCGCTGATCCCGGTGCTCGCCCGGCTGCTCGGCTACGACATCAAGACGGTGCTGGCGATCGTCGTCATCATTTCGTTCTTTCCGGCCTTCGTGTTCACCTCGGCCGGACTGCGCTCATTGCCGCCGGGCAGCGACGACCTGTTCCGGGTGATGGGAGCGGGGCGCTGGACGCGGTTTCGCCATCTGGTGCTGCCATCGGCGGTGCCGAACTGGATGATCGCGCTGCGCCTGGCCGCGCCGCCCGCCGTGCTCTCGGCCATGGTGGCGGAATTCCTGATGGGAACCAGCGGCCTCGGCTATCTTTTCCGAGCCGCCGCGACCGACTTCAACACCGAGCGAGCCTTCGGCACCAGCGTCGTGGCCACGGTGATTTCGGTAATCTGCTTCGGCGCCGCCCTGTCGGCCGAGCGCGCCGTCAACGAACGATGGAGATGATGATGAGACAGGATTATCCGCCGGCAACGGCGACTGTTCAAGAAGACAACGAATTGGTGCGGGTGGTGCGCTGGCATTTCCCACCGGGCACTGCCACCGGCTGGCACCGCCACGAGCGCGACTACGTCGTCGTCCCCACGA
This sequence comes from Consotaella aegiceratis, assembly GCF_036541425.1. NCBI lineage: Bacteria > Pseudomonadati > Pseudomonadota > Alphaproteobacteria > Hyphomicrobiales > Aurantimonadaceae > Consotaella > Consotaella aegiceratis. The sequence continues at coordinate 73,377 of NZ_JAZHFT010000001.1, read as the reverse complement.
TCTCGGGAACCCTGACCATGATCGATGCCGAGGGCAATCAGACGCGCTATTCGCCGACGGCCAGCGAGAGCTATTTCCGCCGCTGCGGCGCCGAGCACGATGTCGTCAATCTCTCCGACTCCACGGTGGAGTTCGTCGAGATCGAACTGAAGAAGGACGAAGCTTGATGGTGAAGGTCACGCGCCCGCCCGATCCCTGGCAGAAGGTTACGACGCTGCACGACCTGCCGGCCGACGAGGTGATCTCGGCGCTGCAGAAATGCCTGCGGCGCGGGCTGAAGGAGAACGCGCTGCTGATCGCCTACGAGATGTTCATGACCAGCGCCGAGATGGAGGAGTTCCTGTGGTCGCGCCTCTGCGTGATCGCGGTGGAGGACGTGGGCTCGGGCAATCCGATGCTGCCGGTGCTGATCGATACGCTCTACCGCACCCATTCGCGCTATCCGCGCCCCGACGGCGACCGCTTCCTGTTCGCCGCCCATGCCATCCGCATGATCGCCGACAGCAAGAAGGACCGCACCTCCGACGACATGGTGAACTTCGCCCGGCTGGAGAACCAGGTGCGCGACAAGGCGCCGCCGATTCCCGATTTCGCCATCGACATGCACACGCGGCGCGGCTGGGACATGGGCCGCGGCTACGAGCATTTCATGCGCGAGGCCTCGCGCGTCGAAAACGTTGTCGAGGACCGCGACACCTCGTTCCGCGATCGCATCATGGCCGCGATCGAAGCCGGCGAGCTGTCATGAGGGTCTATATTGCCGGCCCAGAGGTGTTCTTTGCGAATGCGCGCGACGTGATCGCGGAAAAGCACGCCCTGGCGCGCGAATATGGCTTCGAGCCCAGTGCGATGGAAGGAGAGACCTGGCCGGCGGACAAGTTCGCGCGCGGCGTCGCGATCAGCGCCGCGAACGAGGCGGCCATTCGGGCCGCCGACTTCATCATCGCCAACCTGTCGCCCTATCGCGGGGCGAGTGCCGATACCGGGACCGTCTACGAACTCGGCTTCATGTGCGCGCTCGGCCGTCCCGGCTTCGCCTATACCAACGATCCGCGCGACTACGATCGCCGCATCATCGACGACCACTATCGATCGGAGGTAAAGGCCGACGATGGCGGCAAGCTGCGCGGTCCCGACGGCCTGATGATCGAAGACCACGGCATGGTCGACAATCTGATGCTCGACGGCGGCATCGCCACGCTCGGCGGCGCCGTGCTGCGGCCGGAGGGCGGTCGGCCGCTGCCGCAGGACGATCTCAGCGTCTACACTCGGACGCTGGCCCACGCCCGGCGATACTTCGACGAACGCGGCGCCGGCCGAGGCGACTGAACCGCTTCACCGGGGGCGAGCCGCAACTCGTCCTCGGCAATCGTCCCGTCCGGTGCTCCATGCCTTGCAAGCGCGCAAGACGCGGCTCATAGAGCGGCCTCCAGCGAGCGCTTGGTCGAGCATGGGACGTACCGCGCGGCCCGAGCGAGCGCGATTCCACAGGATGAGGGGATCGAGACCGTGGCCGACAGCACCAAGAAGCGCCTCATTGTCGGCATCAGCGGGGCGAGCGGCGCGATCCTCGGCATCGAGATCCTGAAGGCGATGCAGCTCTTCGCCGACTGGGAGACGCATCTGGTGATCTCGGAGAGCGGCTCCAGGACGATCGTCCACGAAACGCCCTACAGTCCGCGGGAGGTGGCCGCGTTGGCCGATCGGTCCCACGCTCCCGCAGATATCGGCGCGAGTATCGCCAGCGGCACCTTCAAGACCGAGGGCATGGTGGTGGCGCCCTGCAGCATGAACACGCTCGGCGCAGTCGCCGGCGGGCTTTCGACCAACCTGCTGCTACGCGCCGCCGACGTCGTGCTGAAGGAGCGGCGCAAGCTCGTTCTGCTCGCCCGGGAAACGCCGCTCAGCCCGGTCCATGTGCGCAATCTGGAGCTGGTATTGAGCTATGGGGCGATCGTCATGCCGCCGGTCATGACCTTCTACCATCGGCCGCAGACCATCGACGACATGGTCCGGCACATGGTCGGAAAGGTCCTCGATCTCTTCGATCTCGAATTGCCGGGATTGAAGCGCTGGGACGGCGAGGGCGGCTCGCCCGGCGAATCCGTCTCTTAAGACAGGCTGTTGGGGCAAAGCCTGGCGTCTTCGGCAAGCGGATCGGATCTTGCAGTGCGAAACTCCGCCAACGCCAGCTTCCAGGCGCCGTTATTGCCGACGTTATTTTCACCGGCAGCAATAACATGGCCATCGAACTGTCATCGCGCTGACTTAGCTTTCTCCTGATCCAAGGCCGACGGGCGGACGGGTCCCGACAAGGACCGATGCCGGGCGGGCCGTTTCAGGATTGACGCCGCCCTGCCGGCGCTCCCGGTCGGCTGCCGTGGCCTTTGAAGGGCGCCTGGAACGGTTGCGGAGCCCGCGTACTGCCGCATGTTCCGCACCATCCGAAGTCGCGATTGAGAACGTTGCAAATAGGAAAACAAAGTGATTTAATCTCCATGGGCACGCCAGATGCCCCGCAACGAGGGCGGATCTTAACCGTCCCGAACCCCAATGAGAGGAGTCACCCATGGCCTTACGTACCTCGTTCGCCTTGATGGCGAGCGCAGCCTGCTTTTTTGCCATTCCCGCGACCGCCCAGGACCTCGTCACCAAGGATCGGGTGGGCAGTGCGGACGCCCCCAAGGAGCTGACGCTCCGCCTCGCCGGCGATAGCCCCAACAGCAGCGATCCCGATTGGGCGGCCGGCTACAAGGAGCTTTTCGCGGATTTCATTCAGAAGCATCCGGATTGGCGGATCAACCTTCAGGCGATGTCGAACGATATCGGCCAGGAGCAGGCGCGGCTTCTGGAGCAGGTGAAGTCCGGGCGCGGACCCGACTGCGCGTCCGTCGACAGCTTCCAGCTGGCCTTGTTCAAGAAGAACAATGTCCTGAAGCCCCTGACGCCGTATTTCACCAAGGAAGAAATCGACGATCTCTTCCCCTTCGTCCGCGAAGGCATCACCGGCGACGATGGGGAGATCTACGCCTGGTGGTATTCGACCGACCTTCGGGTGCTCTATCGCAACAGCGCGATCGTTCCCGATGCCCCGACGGACTGGGCGGAGCTGAAAGAGGCGGCGCTTGCGTCGGTCGACGAGGGCATGGAAGGCTTCCTGTTCAACGGCGGCCGTTATGAAGGCACGGTCTTCGACTGGCTGTCGAATTTCTGGGCGCAGGGCGGTCAGCTCGTCGACGAGAGCGGCAAGCCGGTCTTCGCGGACGGGGAGAACCGTGAGAAGATCCTGAAGGCCCTGGATTATTATAAGGATCTGGTCGAGTCGGGGGCGGCGCCGCAGCGCGTGTCGACGATCGTCGGCTATGACGAACTGAACGCCGCCGCGGCCGCGGACACCACGGCCTTGTTCGTCGGCGGCAACTGGCAATTGGCACAGCTCAAGAGCACGCTGGATTCCGAAGAGTTCGAAAACTGGACGTTCGATCAGATCCCCGGACCGACTGCCGACGCAAAGGCGACCGGAACCGGCGGCTGGACCATCGCCTCGTTCAGCGACGACAAGGAAAAGACCGAGATGTGCGCGGCGATCGCCAAGGACATCTTCGCCGGTCCAGGCACCGCCTTGCAGACCAACCTGCCGACCCAGAAGGCCGCTTTCGACAAGTACGATGTCTACAAGTCGGAGTCCTTCCAGAAATTCCGGGATCTTCTGCAGTACGGCCATGCCCGGCCGGGCGTGCCGATCTATCCGGAGATCTCCAACCAGCTCCAGATCGCCATGGGCGATATCCTGTCCGGCACGAAAACGACCGAACAGGCGCTTGATGACGCCAACACCGCCGTCCAGGCCGCTTACGGGCGGCTCTGATCTCTGAAACGACCGGCGCCGCGGTCACGTCGGCCGCGGCTCCGGCTGCAGGGAGGTTCTCATGACGGTGACGGCTCATGTCGCCTCGCATCGGCGGCGACCCACTCGCACGCGCCGGCTGACGCTATGGCTCGAACACAGCCCCTATCCGTGGCTGTTTCCGGTCGCCATCATGCTCGGCCTGTTCTACCTCTATCCGATTGTCGACGTTTTCCGTCTGGCCTTCACCAACGCCACTCTGATCGGGTCCGAGGAAGACTTCACGCTGGCCAGCGTGAAGGCCATTCTGACCAACCCGAACCTGCCCGGCGTTCTATGGACCACGGCGGTGTTCACCCTGTTTTCGGTGGTCGGTCAGCAGTTTTTCGGGCTGGCGATCGCCTTGCTCGTCGTTCGCGGCGAAAAGCGTGGGCTGGTCGGCGTCATGGCGCTGCGCACCACGGTGTTGGTCGCCTGGGTGATCCCGGGCATCGCCAACGGCCTGATCTGGCAGATGCTGTTTTCCGAAGCTCCCTACGGCGCACTGAACAGCGCGTTGCACATGATCGGCGTCGGGCGCGTCGCCTGGTTGTCGGATCCCCAGATCGCCATGGTTTCGGTGATCATCTCCAACGTGTGGCGCGGCACGGCGTTCTCGATGATCATCCTCTACGCCGCGCTGAAATCGATCGATCCGACCTATTTCGAGGCCGCCGAAGTCGACGGCGCGCGGGGCTGGCAGCGCTTTTTCTACGTGACCCTGCCGCTGTTGCGCACGGCGCTGCTGGTCAATTCGATCCTGATCACCATCCAGACGCTGAACACGTTCGACGCCATCATCTCGCTGACCGGCGGCGGCCCGGGCCGCGCCACCGAAGTCATCTCGCTGTTCACCTTCAACACGGTGTTCCGTAACTATGACCTCGCCGGCGGATGCGTGCTGTCGGTGCTGATGCTCCTGATCAGCCTGGTGCTTGCTCTGGCCTACGCCCTGTTCCTCCCGCGCCAGGAGTCCGCCGCATGAACCGCCGATCGAAAGAACGTTGGCTCGACGGGGCGAGCTATGTGGCGATGATCGTGATCGCCGCCTTCTTTCTCACGCCGCTCGCCTGGCTGTTGTCGCTGGCGCTGCGCACCCGCAAGGAGGTGTTTCGCGGGGCCAGCCGCTTCATCCCTCACGAGCCGACCCTGGACAATTTCATTACCATCCTGTCGAGCAACGAGTTTCCGATCTATCTGTGGAACGGGCTGAAGCTGTCGGTGCTGGGTGCGCTCGGCTGCCTGATCGTCGCCGCGCCCGCGGCCTATGCCTTTTCCCGCTTCCGCTTCGCCGGAAAGAACTGGATGCTGATGGGAATCCTCGGCTTCCAGATGGTCTCGCCGCTCGTCATCATGGTGCCGCTCTATCGCTATATGAGCCGGATCGGACTGGTCGATTCCCATTTCGGCGCGACCATGGTCTATATCGCCGTGAGCGTGCCGATGTGCACATGGCTGCTCAAGGCATTCATCGACGGTATTCCGGCGGCCGTGGAGGAGGCCGCCGAGATCGACGGCTGCACGCCGTTCGGCGTGTTCTGGCGCGTGACCTTGCCCCTCGCGTCGCCCGGCCTCGCCTCTGCCTTCATTCTGACGGTGATCCTCGGCTGGTCGCAATTCCTGGTGCCGTTCCTGCTTCTCAGCCAGGACAGCCTGCAGCCGATCGCCGTCGCCATCTTCAACTATGCCGGCAGCACCAGCGCCTCCACGACCCAGCTTCTGGCTGCGGCGTGTCTGGTGGCGGTTGTGCCGGCCATCATCGCCTTTCTCGCCCTGCAACGCCTCATCGTCGGGGCCATCACCGCCGGTGCGGTGAAGGGCTGAACAGACCGGAGTATTCTCGATGTCGCTCACCTTGGAGCAGCGGTTGGTCCGCTTGAGGGTTCGCGCGGACGAACTGGAGCATTGGCGCGAAAGGGAGAGGGCTGCCGTCGACGGCTGGACCTTCGACGGCGAGCCGCTCGGACAAGGCGGTTTCTGGCCGCGTCGCGACGGCGTCGTGCATCTGGCGGCCGACGTGACCGTGCCGGAGCACTGGCCCGTGGAGGAAACCGAACTCGCGCTCGACCTCGGCGGCGAGAGCCTGATCGCGCTCGTGCCCACCAAGGGCGAAACGACGCATTTCGGCCTCGATCCCTTCCATCAGCGCTTTCCGGTCCCCGCACACCAATTCCGCGTCGAAACCGACAGCGTCGCCCGGCTGCCCTTCGGCGAGCCGGTGCGCGAGCCGCGGCTGACCAAGGCGCACGTCGCCTGGATCGACCGGCCGGTGCACGAACTGCATCTGCTGTTGCGTCAGGTTCATGAAGCGGCCCGTGAACTCGGCGGCCACGAGGTGGTGCCGCATCTGATCGCGGCGGCCGAAAAAGCGTTCGTGGCGCTCGACTGGCCGTCGGCCACCGCCGACTACATCGCGCGCACCGCGCCGGCACCGATGCAGCAGAAGATCTGGCAGTTGCCGGACCTCAAGGATGCGCCGGACGGGCTGCGGCAGGACCACCGCGCTGCCGTGGTCGAAGCGCACAAGGCCCTGGTGGCCGAGCTCCAACAGCTCAATCAGCGCTATCCGCAGACCGGCAAGCTGGCCATCACCGGCCATGCTCATATCGATCTCGCCTGGCTGTGGCCCTACGCCGAGACGCGGCGCAAGGCGCGCCGCACCTTCCACACCGCGCTCGGGCTGATGGAGCGGTTTCCCTCCTTCGTTTTCAACCAGTCGACGGCGGCCTATTACGCTCAGGTCGAGGAGGACGACCCCGAGCTCTTCGCGGCCATCGCCAAGAGGGTCAAGGAAGGCCGGTGGGAGACGATCGGCGGCATGTGGGTGGAACCCGACACCAACATGCCGACCGGCGAAAGCTTCGTGCGCCAGATCCTCTACGGTCAGCGCTATTTCCGCGAAAAGTTCGGCGTCACCCACAGCGTCTGCTGGCTGCCGGATTGTTTCGGCTTCTCCGGCGCGCTGCCGCAATTGCTGCGCCAGGGCGGCATCGACAGCTTCTTCACCATCAAGGTCAACTGGTCGGAGACCAACCGTTTCCCGCACGACCTGTTCTGGTGGGAGGGTCTCGACGGAAGCCGCGTCCTCGCTCACACCTTCGACAATCCGGTGGGCGGCTATAACGGCGTCGTCGAGCCGAGGGCGGTCATCGCCACCTGGAAGAACTTCCGGGGCAAGGTCCGTCATTCGGAGAGCCTGCTCGCCATCGGGTACGGCGACGGCGGCGGCGGCGTGACGCCCGAGATGCTGGAGCGCCAAGCGCAGCTCGCCGACTTCCCCGCCGTTCCGTCGCTGGAGCCGGCCCGCGTCGAGGACTTCTTCAAACGGGCGCACGCGACGGCAGAAGAGACGGCAGTGCCGGTATGGCTGGGCGAGATCTATCTCGAGCTTCACCGGGGCACGCTGACCACTCAGAGCCTGACCAAGAAGCGGCATCGCGAGGCCGAGCGCGCGTTGATCACCGCCGAGACGCTGACCTCGCTGGCGACGCTCCTCGGCGCCCCCAAGCCGGAGAGCCTGGAGACGGCCTGGAGAGCGGTGCTGAAGAACGAGTTCCACGACATCCTGCCGGGCTCGGGCGTTCGCGAGATCTACGAGGACGCCGTCAGCGAGCTGACACAGGCCCGCGATGCCGGCCTGAAGCGCCAGGGCGAGGCACTCGCCACGCTGGCGGGCGCGCTGCCGAACGGCAATGTCGCCAACGCTCTGGTGGTGGTCAATCCGGGCCTTGCGGAGCGGCCGCTGCGGGGCGAGTGGCAGGGCAAGCCGCTGGCCTCGTCTCTGACCGTTCCGGCATTGGGGCTGGCGGTCGTCGATCCGGCGGCGCTGCCCCAGGCCCCGGCGGTGCAGGCGGCCGGCACCACGCTGGAAAACCAGTTCCTCAAGGTCGAGATCGGCGCCGACGGCACGCTCGCCTCGGTCTTCGACAAGCGGGCCGGCCGCGAGGCGCTCGATGGCAGAGGCAACCAGCTCTGGGCCTATCCGATGGACAAGCCGCGCAATTGGGACGCCTGGGACGTCGAGAACGACTACGAGGCCAAAGGCATCGAGATCGCCGAGGTCGAGAGCGTCGAGGTGATCGAGGGCGGCCCGCATCGCGCCGCCATCCGGATCGCCAAGCGTTTTCGCGATTCCACCATCGTGCAGACGGTCGCGCTGTGGGCCAACAGCCCGCGCGTCGACATTCACACCGAGCTCGACTGGCATGACCGGCGTGTGTTCCTGAGGGCGCTGTTCCCGCTGGCCGTGCGCTCCGACTATGCCACCTTCGAATGCGCCTTCGGCGTCGTGCGGCGGCCGACCCACGTCAACACCTCCTGGGACGAGGCGCGCTTCGAGATGCCGGCGCATCGCTTCGCCGACCTCTCGGAACCGGGCTTCGGCGTGGCGCTGCTCAACGACGGCAAATACGGCCACTCGGCGCGCGGCAATGTGCTGGGCCTGAGCCTCCTGCGTTCGCCGATCTATCCGGACCCGCTCGCCGACGAGGGCAGGCAGAGCTTCACCTATTCGCTGATGCCGCATGAAGGCGACTGGATCGCCGGCGGCGTCCGCGAGGAGGCGGAAGACCTGAACCAGCCGCTGCTGACGACGGCCGCCACGGGGCTCGCCGTCGGCACGACGGCTCCGGTCCGCGTCGACGGGCACACGGTGGCGCTCGCCGGATTCAAGGCGGCCGAGGACAGCGACGACCTGATCCTGCGGCTCTTCGAGCCGGCGGGCGGCCGCGGTCCGGTGTCCGTCGAAGTCGACGGCTGGCAGGTCGCCGGCGACGTGACGCTGCTGGAAGAGCCGGCTGCCGTCGGTGAGCGCGACGACATCCGTCCGTTCGAGGTGCGCAGCCTCCGATTGACGAAGGCGTGACTTGAAGAGGCTCTGCCCACGGTGACGGACATCGCGCAACGATCGACCAGCCGGTCATGAACAGCTTCGCCGGCTCCAACTCGGAACTCGCGGCCGACCACAATCGCGGCGTCATTCTGCGCACGATTCAACGGTATCAGCCGCTTTCGCGAACGGAGCTGGCGCAGCGCACCGGCTTGACCAAGCAGGCGGTGGCCCGCATCGCGGGGCGCCTGATCGCCGACGGGCTCGTCATCGAAGCGGGTCGGCGTCACGGCGCGCCCGGCCAGCCGGCGATCGAGCTGGAGATCGATCCGGCCGGGGCCTGCGCGGTCGGCATCGGCATGGCCCGCGATCACGTGACCTTCGTCGCTCTCGACGCGGCCGGCACCATGCGCGGCCGGCTTCACTACGACATCCATTACATCCTGCCGGACCAGTTCTTCGAACTGACGCAGGAGGCGCTGGCGACCTTTCGCCATCGCCGGCTGGTCGATCCGGATCGGCTGGCCGGCATCGGCTTGGCGATCCCCGACTGGCTCGGCGAGATCCCATTTCCCAAGATGCCCGCCGAATTCACCGCCTGGGACCGGGTCGACGTGCGCCAGCGCTTCGCCGAGTTCACGACGCTGCCGATCTTCATCGACAACGACGCGACGGCGGCCACGATCGGCGAACTGAACTATGGGCTGGGTGTCGAAAGCCGCAGCTTCTTCTACATCTTCATCGGTTCGGGTCTCGGTGGCGGCGTGGTTCTCGACGGCGTCTGCTATCATGGCACCGGCGGCCTGTCGGGCGAGATCGGATGGATGCCGGCGCTCGTCGCCGACAAGGGCCGCGGCGGCAGCGTCGAACCGCTGGGGCAGGTGATCTCGCTCTTCATCCTCTACGAGTTCCTGGCCGAGCACGGTATCGAGATTTCGCATCCGCACCAGCTTCTGCTACTCGATCGGCGCGGCCGCGACCTGGTTTCGCAATGGCTCCGCGACAAAGCCGTTCATCTGGCCGAGGCGGCGATTCAGATCGGGCTACTGATCGATCCGGATGCGATCCTCACCGGCGGCCGTCTGCCGATCCGCCTGATCGACGAACTGCTGGTCAACGTGCACGACCATTTGGCGCAGTCCGGGCGAAAGGCGCCGCCGATCTATCGGGCGGCGGGCTCCGAAAACGCCGCCGCGCTCGGTGCCGCGACCATGCCGCTGGCGGAAGTGTTGCGGCTGGAAGCCCGTGACCGGGCTCAGCGCACCCGTCTGCCGCACACCGGTCATCATACGGTCGCGGGAGATCTCGCGCGATGAGCACGACCGTTTCAGCCTGGGCCAACCCCGCTCGGCCGCCTCGGATCGGGCAGAAGCCGATGCAGGAAGGGCAGGATCGCCGCGCCCAGGAGCACCGCGTCGATCCCGACGGAACTGGCGGCGATCTCCGGCAGCCAGCGCGGCTGCACCGGCCCGGTCATCCGTTCCGCACGGCCTTCGTTCAGGTGCTCGACCAGCCGGCGGTTCAAATCGTCGGACAGCACGCCGCCGATGAAAACGGTACCAGGGGCGATCAGACCGGCCAGTGCGACGATGGCATCGAGAAGGTGCTCGGAGGTCGCGGCGAGCCACGCCTCGATCGCATCCTCGCGACAGCCCGGAAGGGCAGTCCCGGACGAAGGTTTCTCTCCGGCACGCGCCAGCTCCGGAGACAGGTCGGCGATCGCCGCCACCTCGTCGAGAGGCCGGCCGTCCTCGCCGGTGTGCATGTCGCCGATCCGTCCGGCACTGCGCGTGACGCCTTCGTAGACGGTGTCGTTGATCAGAAATCCGGCGCGAATCCGGTCGCGCAACAGAATGTGGACGAAGCTGCCGTCATGACCGCCGGCCCCGAACCGGCGCTCGGCGAGCACCGCGGCGGTGGTATCGCGTTCCGCCTGGACGGCAAACGGCGCCAGCGACTGCGTCAGAACCGCGAGCTGATCGGCGCCGAGCGTGTCCGGCGCGGCGAGCCCGATACCGAGAAGCCGCGGCGATGCCGTCGCGGACAATCGCGCGGCGACGGAAAAGGCCGTGTCCCGAACTGCCTTGGCAAATGCATCGGGAGCGCTCGAAGCAGCCTCGCAGCGGTCTCGATGCACGACTTCGCCGGCGAGATTCACCAGCGCGACCTCGATCGTGTCGCCGGCGATGTCGATGCCCATCCCGTAGGCGCCATCGGGCGCGATCTCGTACTGCACCGACCGCTTGCCCGATCCGCCGACGTCCCGGATCAGGCCTTCGCTGGTCAGCCGGTGCAGAATGTTGCCGACGCCGGCGGGCGTCAGCCCTGTCAGGGCAGCCAGGTCGATCCGGCCCAGGCGTCCCTTCCGCCGGATCAGTTCGAGCGTGATCCGCAGATTGTGGTCGGCCGCATGAACGAGATTGTGGCCAGTCGCCTCGCCAAGCCGCACCTTCGTCCGTCCGCCAAGTCTGTCGTTCATGATCGCAAGGCCTGCAGGTCTCCGGAAAGGCGGCTCGGGTGGGTGGATCGAAGTCACGGCGTTGCTGCAACGCCAGAGTGAATTAGCCGCTCGGTCGCGGCGGTGACAAGATCCGCTGCGGCCGAGCCTGCCTCATCCGGACCGCTCGGCCGGAGTGGCAAGGGAAGAAACCAGAAGGATCCGCTGCGGAAACGGCGGACGAGGAGGAGTTCATGGCGACGGTTGTTCTGGATGGTGTGCGAAAGTCCTTCGGAGCGGTGGAGGTCATCCATGGCATAGACCTTGCCGTGGAGGATGGTGAGTTCGTCGCTCTTGTCGGCCCGTCGGGTTGCGGCAAGTCGACGCTGTTGCGCATGATGGCGGGCCTCGAAGAGATCACCGACGGCGAGATCTCGATCGGCGGCGAGGTCGTCAACGATCTGAGCGCGCGCGAGCGCAACGTCGCCATGGTGTTCCAGAACTATGCGCTCTATCCGCATATGTCGGTGGCCCAGAACATGGCCTTCAACCTGAAGCTCGCCGGCAAGCCCAAGGCCGAAATCCAGGAGCGCGTGGGCGAGGCAGCGCGCATGCTCGATCTCGAAAGCCTGCTCGAACGCCGTCCCTCGCAGCTGTCCGGCGGCCAGCGCCAGCGCGTCGCGATGGGCCGGGCGGTGGTGCGCAATCCGCAGATTTTCCTGTTCGACGAACCGCTGTCCAACCTCGACGCCAAGCTGCGCGTCCAGATGCGCGCCGAGATCAAGACCCTTCATCGGCGGGTCGAAACCACGTCGATCTACGTGACGCACGACCAGGTGGAGGCGATGACGCTCGCCGACCGCATTGTTGTCCTGAACGGGGGACGGATCGAGCAGGTCGGACGGCCGCTCGAACTCTATCGCCGGCCGGAGAACCTGTTCGTCGCCGGCTTCATCGGTTCGCCCGCCATGAACCTTCTGAACGCCACGGCCCGCAACGAAGCCGGCGGACCGGTGGCCGAGCTCGAAGCGGGAGCGCGGATCGAACTGCCGTTGGAATGCGCCGTCCAGGATGGTCAGAAGCTCGTGGTCGGCATTCGTCCGGAAGAGATGGTCGTGGGGGGAGCCGGTTCGGTCGTCGGCGGGCCCGTGGATCTGGTGGAGCCGACCGGTGCCCAGACCCACGTCATGTTCCGCATGGAAGATCAGCCGGTCGTCGCCGTCGTCGACAGCATGCTCGAGGTGAATGTCGGCGATCGGCTGGAGACCTCGGTCACGCGCGACCGCGTTCATGTCTTCGACCGGGAAACCGGTCGGCGATTGTGACGGCGCCCGGCTCTCTCCAATGAGAGGGTAGCGCTTCGGTCGGCGCGGGTTGCGGCCGTCGGCGCCGGCGAGCGAACGTCGACTGGCCCCGCTGCCGATCGCATGGCGCGGCAGCGTGTTTCTGCGGAAACCGGCTGAAAGCGGTTTCCTTGCGGCCACGGATCGGCCGGAGCGCGATCTGCTGCCGTGCGCCGAGTCCTATGGGCCTGCGCCCAAACTGCGTCTCCAACCACCGCATTCACAAAACGGCCCGGCGGTCGACGCGGGCAGGGGTGTCCGTGCTCGTCGCGAACTGATCGACGCGATACCAACAGCGACACTGAGGCGGTGCGTCCGGGCCGTCGTTGGGGTGCCTCTTCGAAACTCCCTGTCCAAACGTCGCGGCAGCATCTGCAAGTCGGCAGCCGCGTCGAATTGCCTCGCCCGATTTCCATCGAGGCCCTTTACAGCCCACCGCTTTGTCCATTGCTAATTGTCAGACGATAATAAATATATCGACTGACAATAGAGCGATGTGGGGAGGGTTCATGAAGGGCAATACAGTCCGTCGTGCCCGTGTGGGCAAGGCGCCGAAGCAGGATTGTCGCTTCGCCTCTCTTCCCGTCGAACGAGACATCGAGGCCCGTTCGGCATCGAGCCGACCTGCCTCCCCTGATCAATGCCAAGGAGTATGAAGAGTGGCCCGAGTTCCGTTCGAGCAGATGCAGGAGGTGATCGGCCGCGCGTTTATTGCGGCCGGCATGAATCCGGAGGATGCGCAGACCTGCGCGCGCATCCACACCCGGTCGAGCTGTGACGGGGTCTATTCGCACGGTCTCAACCGTGTCGCCCGTTTCGTCGACTACGTGGGAAAGGGCTGGGTTGACCTCAAAGGCAGGCCGGAACGCGTCAAGGCGCTCTCTGCGATCGAGATCTTCGATGGCCATCGCGGTCCGGGCATTCTCAACGCGTTGTTCGCCTCCGACCGCGCCATGGAGATCTCGCGGCAGCACGGCGTCGGCATCGTCGCCCTGCGCAACACGACCCACTGGATGCGCGGTGGGGCCTATGGCTGGCATGCCGCCGATAAAGGCCATGTCGCGATCAGCTGGACCAACACCGAATCCTGCATGCCGGCCTGGGGCGCGAAGGTGCCGCGCCTCGGCAACAACCCTTTCGTCATGGCGGTGCCGCGAAGCAAGGGGCACATCGTCCTCGACATGGCGATGTCGCAATATGCCTATGGCAAGCTTCAGGTCACCCGTCTGAAGGGCGAGAAGCTGCCGTTTCCGGGCGGCTTCGACAAGGACGGCAATCTCACCAGCGAACCGGGGCCGATCGAGCAGTCGATGCGTATACTGCCGATGGGCTACTGGAAGGGCTCCGGCTTCGCCATTCTGCTCGACACGCTGGCGGCAGTTCTGTCGGAGGGGCTCGCCACCCATGAGATCGACACGGTCGACAAGGGCAGCTGCACCGGCTGTTCCCAAATCTTCATCGCCATCGATCCGGCCCAGCTCGGCGGCGAGGCCTTCACCGATCGGGTGGCCGACGGTGTCGTTGACTACGTCAACTCCTCGACGCCCGCCGAAGGCGGCCGGGAGGTGCTCTATCCCGGCGAGATCGAGGTTCGGGTGCGCAAGGATCATCTCGAAAACGGCATCGTGGTCGATGACGGCGTCTGGACCGAGGTCGTGGCACTGGCCGGGGGCGAGCGCTGAGATGATCACCGGGCACCGCGAGAGCCTGCAACGGGCGCAAGGCGAGATGCCGGCGCCGCTGCTCGACGTCCTCGAAGTCTTGTCGGCCCTGGATTTCGCAGCGCTTTCGGATGGCCCCCTGGCCTTGGACGTCGATGGCGTGACGGCAACGCTGTTCACGGCGCAAACGGGTGACGCGCTGGACCATGCGCCGGAGGCGCATGTCGCCAACATCGACGTCCACTTTGTGGTTTCGGGCCATGAGGGGATCGTCCAGATCCCTCTGACGACCGAGACGCAGGCGATGCAAAGGTCGAGCGAAGCCGACAACGTCTTCTTCGACCTCGACCCGGAGGGACGATCATGCATCGAACTGGCCGCGGGCGAATTCGCCGTGTTCTTTCCCTGGGACATCCACATTCCGCTCTGCCGGACGGGGAACCGCGCCGCCTCGGTGCGCAAGGTCGTCGCCAAGGTGCCGGTCAGCCGGCTTTCCCCCTGACACCGAGATAACGCCGGGCGGCGCGGAGCCGCCCGCAGGCACAGCACACGGGAGGTTACGGTGCTTTTCCGCACGATCTCGCTGCACATCCTCAAGGCGCTGATGGTGGCGTCTCTGACCCTGATGTGCGGCCTCGTCTTTCTGAACGTCGTCCTGCGTTACGGCTTCAATTCCAACATCCTCCTGACGGAAGAGGTCGCCCGCTACCTCTTCGTCTGGCTCACCTTTCTCGGATCGATCACCGCCTTCGCGCGGCGCCGGCACGTCCAGGTCACGATGGTGGTCGAGGCGCTGCCGCCGCGCTGGACGCGCCTGGTTACCATGCTGGGCGAACTGGCCATGCTGGCCTGCTGCGCCATGGTGCTCAAAGGGTGCTGGGAGTTCGCCGAGCTCAACCGCTACAACTGTCTGCCGGTGAGCGGCATCCCCGTCGGCGCACTCTATCTCGCCGGCATTCCGTTCGCGCTCGGTGTCGGCGTGATGCTGCTGGCGCGGCTGTGGAACGGCGTTCGGCATCTGGCTGCCGGAGACCCGTCATGACCGTCGCGGTGTTCCTCGTCAGCCTGATCGGCTGCATTCTCATGGGCGTTCCGGTCGCCTTTTCGCTACTCCTGTGCGGCATGGCCCTGATGCTCGATCTGGATCTGTTCGACAGCCAGATCATGGCGCAGAACCTCATCAACGGCGCCGACAGCTTTTCCCTTCTGGCGATCCCGTTCTTCATTCTGGCCGGCGAACTGATGAACGCCGGCGGCATCTCGCGCCGCATCGTCGATCTGCCGATGAAGCTCGTCGGCCACAAAAGGGGCGGGCTTGGCTTCGTGGCCATCATCGCGGCTGTCCTGATGGCCTCTCTGTCGGGGTCGGCGGCGGCAGACACCGCGGCGCTGGCCATGGTGCTCCTGCCGATGATGAAGAACGCCCGTTACGAGGAGGGGCGGTCGGTCGGATTGATCGCGGCGGGCGGCATCATCGCCCCGATCATCCCGCCTTCGATCCCTTTCATCATCTTCGGCGTTGCCAGCGGCGTCTCCATCTCCCAGCTGTTCCTGGCCGGCATCGCGCCAGGGGTGATGATGGGCGTGGCGCTGGCCGCCGTCTGGTGGTGGCAATCGCGCACCGCCGACATCTCGCTGCTCGAAAAGGCGTCCCGCCACGAAGTCGGCCGCTCGGTGCGGGAAGGCATCTGGGCGCTGCTCCTGCCGGTGATCATCGTCGGCGGCTTTCGCAGCGGCATCTTCACGTCGACCGAGGCCGGCGTGGTTGCCGCCGTCTATGCCCTCTTCATCGCGCTCTTCGTCTACCGCGAACTTCGCTTGAAGGACCTCTACAACGTCATGTTCGCGGCGGCGGAGACCACGGCGGTCGTGATGCTGCTGGTGGCCGCTTCCGCCGTCTCGGCCTGGCTGATCACCATCGCGGAACTGCCGCAGATGGTCGCCGACATGATGCAGCCGCTGGTCGATTCGCCGACGCTGCTGATGGCGATGATGATGATCTTCATCATGGTCGTCGGCATGGTGATGGACCTCACCCCGACCGTCCTGATCCTCGTACCGGTGCTGATGCCGCTGATCCAGGAGGCTCACATCAACCCGGTCTATTTCGGCGTGATGTTCATCATCAACTCGTCGATCGGGCTGATCACGCCTCCGGTCGGCAACGTCCTCAACGTCATCGCCAGCGTCTCGCAACTGCCGTTCGAGCGCTGCATGCGCGGGGTGATTCCCTATCTGCTGGTGATGCTGCTCCTGCTCACCCTCTTCATCGTCTTCCCATCCCTGATCCTGGCGCCTCTGCGCTGGATGCTGCGAGGGCTTCGGGACATCCAGGCGGCGGCCCTTCGGCTGCGGGCCGCCACCCTCGACCATGATCGGCAGCCCAAGGGAGAAGCAATATGACTTTCGCAAAGATCCTCGCCGGATCGCTGATGGGGTTGGGCTTGGCGGTCGCCACGATCGGGGGAGCAGAAGCCGCGTCCTTGCGGTTCGCGTCCGAATCGCCGCGCACCGACACCCAGTTTCTCGCCGCGCAGCGGATGAACGAACTGCTGAAGGAAAAGACGGACGGCGCACTGGAGCTGAAGATCTTCCCCGACAGCACGCTCGGCAACGCCCAGGCTGCCATTTCGGGGACCCGGGGCAGCACCATCGATCTTCTGGTTTCGGGTTCGTCCAATTTCATCGGACTCGTGCCGCAGATCGGAATGCTCGACATTCCGTTTCTGTTTGCCGACACCGACCACGCCTATCGCGCGCTGGACGGCGATGTCGGCCAGTTGCTGCTCGATCAACTGGAAACGGTAGGCCTGAAGGGACTTGCGTTCTGGGACAACGGCTGGCGGCAGATCACCAATTCGAAGCATCCCGTCCGTACGCCCGACGACGTCAAGGGCCTGAAGATCCGCACCACCGGCGCGCCCGTCCACATCCAGGCGTTCGAGCTGCTCGGTGCCAATCCTGTGCCCATGCCGCTCGGCGAGCTCTACACCGCGCTCGAAATGGGCACGGTCGACGCGCAGGAGCACCCGCTCGGCGTCTTCGTGTCGGCGAAGCTCTATGAGGTGCAGCACTATCTCAGCCTGTCCCATCACGCCTACAGCGCGCTGATCGTCGCCATGAACAAGGAGAAGTTTGACGCTCTATCGCCCGACGAGCAGGACGCCCTGATTGCCGCGGCGCGCGAAGCCGGCCGCTATCAACGCCAGCTCAACAACGAGGCGATCGCCAAGCAGGTCGAAGACATGAAGGCGGAGGGGCTCGATGTGGTCGAGAGCATCGATCAGGAGCCGTTCGCCGAGGCCACCAAGGGGGTGCGCGACACCTTCGTCGCCGAATACGGCGGCGCCAAAGAGCTGGAAGCGATCGACGCGCTGCGTCAGGGCGAATAGCCGCTACCGTCGACGGCGGTTGCGCCTTGCCCCGCCGTCGGCCCCCCCCTTGCCGTTTATGCGCCGGCAAGGAATGCCGAAAAGTCTCCAACTTTTCGGCATGATGCTTTAAAGGGACCTCTCCGGCGCGAGATATCGGATGCCGGAAGGCTCCAACGGCCTCAAGCCCACCAGAGCCACCTTGGCGCAGAGGATTTCCCGGCGGCGCGGAGACACCATGTCAGCAGCACTTCCCTGCAGCGATGACGCCGGCTTGACCAAGCTGGAGCGGACCATCGCGCGCTTCGGATTCGATATCGTGTCCGGTCGCTACGGACGACAGGGCGCCTTGCCATCCGAGGCGGAACTCTGCGGCCTCTATGAGGTATCGCGCGCCACGCTGCGCGAGGTGATCAAGGTTCTCGGCACCAAGCGGCTGATCGACATCCAGAAGCATCGCGGGCTGTTCATCGAGCCACGCCGCCGCTGGAACTACCTGGACACCGACGTGCTCCATTGGGCGCTGTCGGCGGAGGATCCCTACGATCTGATTCAGACCCTGCTGGAGACCCGCGCGGTCATCGAGCCGGCGATTGCCGAGTGGGCGGCCATGCGCGCCGATGCCAGCGATCTCGCCAAGATGGAAGCGGCCGTCGACGAGATGGATCGCTGCTATCAGGACAAGCAGGCGTTCAACGCCGCCGATATTCGCTTCCACCAGGCGCTGATCGCCTCGGCGCAGAACTTCGTCGTCGAGCAACTGGGCGAGGCGATCGAGGCGCTTCAGACGGCAGTCTTCGACGTGACCTATTTTCCCGATGCCGAGACCAAGGAGATCACGATCTCCCAGCATCGCCAGCTCTACGATTCCATCCGATTGAGAAAGCCGGCCACGGCCAAGCGCATCAGCGTGCAGATGATCGCCGGCGTCCGCTCGCGCATCGACGGGCGCTACGGGCGCAGCGACGCGCCCGGGCCGGCCAAGCCGCTGGCAACACTCGACAGCGCCGATTAGGTCGCGTCCGGTCTTGGCCGAGGCGTAACGGTCCGCCCTCGGCTGCGCCGATCAGGCAGCACGGACGGTGCCCTTTCGAAATGCCGTCCCGGGCCGGAAGCCGATCCGGTCATCGGCCGGGCCGGCCTCCCCATCGATCAATGCGATGCGCTGGCGCCGGACAGTCCGAATGTTTGGTGATCGAGCGCGGTCATGACGCCGCGCAGTTCCGCCAGGCCCTTGAGGCGGCCGATTGCCGGATAGCCGGGCTGGGCCTTGCGACCCAGATCGTCGAGGATGTCCTGGCCATGGTCGGGGCGGAAGGGAATCGAACAGTCTGTCCTGCCGGCGGCCTTGCGTCGCGCCTCCTCCCGCAACACCGCTGCGATGAACGCCACCATGTCGGTGCAGCCCGCCAGATGCTCGTCTTCGTAGAAGGAGGCGGGGATCGCTTCGGCTTCGCGCCGGACATTGCGCATGTGGAGGAAATGAACCCGGTCGCCGAGGCGCTCCATCATGCCGGGAATGTCGTTGTCGCCGCGGGCGCCGAGCGAACCCGAGCATAGCGTGATGCCGTTGGCCGCAAGATCGACGGCATCCATGATGGTCTTGTAGTGCGCTTCGGTCGACATGATGCGTGGCAGGCCGAGCAGCGGAAACGGCGGATCGTCGGGATGGCAGCAGAGCCGCACGCCGAGCTCTTCGGCGACGGGTGCGACCTCTTCCAGAAAGTCGATGAAATGGCCGCGCAACCGCTCCTCGCCGATGTCGGAATATTCGGCCAGATGGGAGCGCACGTCCTCGAGCGTAAAATGCTCGGCTGCGCCGGGCAGGCCGAAGACGACATTTTCAGCGAGCGCCGTCCGGGCCGCCTCGTCCATCGACTTGTAACGTCGTTCCGCCTCGTCGCGGACGTCGGCATCGAAGCTTTCGGCCGCGCCCTTTCGCGCCAGGATGTGGATGTCGAAGGCGGCGAAGTCGAAAAGCTCGAAGCGCATGCAGGTGCCGCCATGCGGCCGTCGAAACGCCAGGTTCGTCCGCGTCCAGTCGAGAACCGGCATGAAGTTGTAGCAGACGACGTCGATGCCGGCTTCGGCCAGGTTCTTCAGACTGACCTTGTAGTTGGCGATATGCTCCTTCCAGTCACCCGCCTGCTTCTTGATGTCCTCGCTGACAGGCAGGCTCTCCACCACTTCCCAGCTCAAGCCTGAAGGTTCGCCACCGTTACCCATGGCGACGAGCGTCTGGCGACGCTCAATCTCCTCCGTCGTCCATACGGCGCCCGTCGGGACGTGATGCAGCGCCGAGACGACGCCCTCGACCCCTGCTTGCCTCATATCGTCGATCGATACGCGGTCCATCGGACCGAACCAGCGCCATGTCTGCCGCATGCTTTTCTCCCCAGCTCACCGAATGGCCGTCATGCGGCCTGTCCGGCAAAATTATCAGACAATATAGAATCCAATATCAGACAACTTAATTGTTGACTAGTATGTTTGTATGTAAGAAGAATGCGACATGATAGCCGTTTCCGACACATTTGCGGACGTCGCCGCACTGACGGGGATCGATGTGGCCAGCCCCGTCGGGCCGCAGGTCGTGCGCGATTTGCGCGAGCGCATCATCCGCGCCGAGCTCGCTCCGGGCACGCGCCTGACCGAGCAGGAACTGGCTGCCCATTACCGGCTGTCCCGGCAGCCGATCCGCGAAGCCTTCATCAAGCTCGCCGAGGAGGGACTGTTGGAGATCCGCCCGCAGCGCGGCAGCTTCGTGCGCAAGATTTCGGTGGCCGAGGTGATGGATTCGCGCTTCGTGCGCGAAGCCATCGAAGCCGACATCGTCCGCCTGCTGGCCGAGCACATCGGCCGGGACGAGATCGGCGAGCTGCGGCGCCAGATCGCCCGGCAGCGCGCGGCGGTCGACGAGGAACCAGCCGTCTTTCTGCGGCTGGACGAGTCGTTCCACCGCACGCTCGCCGAGGCCGCCGGCAAGGTCCGGGTCTGGAGCCTGCTCGAGGACATCAAGGCGCAGATGGACCGCGTTCGCTATCTCAGCATGGCCGAGTTTCCGAGCGTCCTGCTCGTCGAGCAGCACGAGGCGATCGTCGCGGCGATCGCCAGCGGCGACGCCGACGCCGCCGAGGCGGCCATGCGCAACCATCTGCGAAAGGTGCTCGACGACCTGCCGGCCATCGCCGCCGCGCATCCCGGCTATTTCGAGCGCGCCTAGTCAATCCGTCAAGCAAACACCAGGGAGGTATCAATGCTGACGAAACTGCTGCAGACGACACTCATCGCGGGCGCCGCGATGGCCCTCTTGGTCGGCACGTCGCTGGCCCAGGACATGACCCTGAAGCTCGGTCATCTGGCCAATGAGCAGAACTCTTGGCATAAGGCATCGTTGAAATTCGGTGAGGAACTGGAGAAGCTCACCGACGGCCGCATCAAGGTCGAGGTCTATCCCAACGACTCGCTGGGCGTCGAGATGGACCTCATCAACGGCATGCAGCTCGGCACCGCCGACATGACGATCACCGGTGAGAGCCTGCAGAACTGGGCCCCGAAGGCAGCGCTGCTGGCCATCCCCTATGCCTATGGCTCGCTCGAGGAAATGGACGAAGTCGCCAGCGGCCCGATCGGCGACGAGATCGAACAGCAGATCATCGAAACCGCGCAAATTCGCCCGATCGCCTATTTCGCGCGCGGTCCGCGCAATCTGACGTCCAACCGGCCGATCAAGACGCCCGACGACCTCAAAGGTCTGAAGCTGCGCGTTCCCAACGTGCCGCTGTTCGTGGATGTCTGGAGCGCGCTCGGCGCGAACCCGACGCCAATGGCCTTCTCCGAGGTGTTCACCTCGCTTCAGAACGGCACGATCGACGCCCAGGAAAACCCGCTTGCGCTGATCGACTCGGCAAACTTCGCCGAGGTGCAGGACTACGTCAATCTCACCGAACATGTGCGCAGCTGGATCTATCTGACGATCTCCGAACTGACCTGGAACCAGATGTCGGAAGAGGATCAGCAGGCCGTGATGGAAGCCGCCAAGACCGCGCAGGCCTATGAGCGTGAGCTGTTTCTGGCCGACGAACAGGCTCTCGAGCAGACGTTGAAGGACAAGGGTATGGAATTCGTCGACGTCGACGAGGACGCCTTCGCGGCGAAGGCCCGCGACGCGGTCCTGGCGAATGTCAGCCCCGAGATTCGCGATACCGTGGAGAAGCTTTTCGAGAACTAGTCGCTTTTCGTCGGCCGGTCGGCCCGCGCGGGTCCGATCGGCCGCCCACATCGGACGCCCGATCGGGGCTGGCTGAATTTCCATGGGGGGGGGGGACAATGGATTGGCATCGCCTTCACAACGGCATCGTCAGGCTGTGTCGGATCGGAACCGGGCTGGGCTTCGCAGTGCTGATTGTCGCCGTTCTGGTTCAGGTTGTCGGGCGATCGATCGTTCACAGCTCTCCGCCCTGGACGGAGGAACTGACCCGGTATTCGATGCTCTGGATGATTGCCTTCGGCGCTGGCCTGTCGCTGCGCAGCGGCGACCTCGTCAATGTCGACATCGTCTGTGAAGCGCTGCCCGGACGCATGCCCTGGCTGCTCCGCCTGGCGTCGGCTCTGGTGACGGCCGGGCTCTGCGGCGCCTTGCTCTATCCGGCTTGGTTCTTCACCTCGATCGGCGTGCGTCAGACCTCGCCCGTGCTCGGCTGGCGGATGGATTTCATCCACGCCAGCATCCTGGCGCTGCTGGCGCTGCTGTTGGTGTTCGCCCTCATGCGGGCGCTCTCCATGCTTTCGGGGCGCGGCGACGGGCTCGCCGGCCACATGGAGGCCGATCCGTCATGAATCTCGCGATTCTTCTGGGGGTCTTTCTCTGCGGCCTCGTCATCGGCTTGCCGGTGGCCATAACGCTCGGCCTTGCCTCGTTTGCCTATCTTCTCGCCGCCGGCCTGCCGCTCGCCGTCATTCCGCAGAAGATGTATGCCGGCATGGACGTGTTCGTGCTGTTGTCCATCCCCGGCTTCATCCTGGCCGGGAACCTGATGAACCACGGCGGCATCACCGAGCGGATCGTGCGCTTCGCCAACGCCCTCGTCGGCTGGCTGCGCGGCGGCCTCGGCCTGTCCAACGTCGCCGCCTCCATGCTCTTCGGCGGTATCTCCGGCACCGCGGTCGCCGACGCGGCCTCGATCGGCGGCGTGATGATCCCCGGCATGAAGAAAGCCGGCTATCCGAGCGATTTCTCCGCCGCCGTGACCGCCGCCTCGTCCACGGTCGGGCCGATCATTCCGCCTTCGGTGCCGATGATCATCGTCGGCTCGCTTTCGGGGATTTCGGTCGGACGGATGTTCATGGCAGGCGCCGTGCCCGGTCTCCTGCTCGGCCTCGCGATGATGGTCACCACTTACGTCATCGCCGTGCGCAAGAAATATCCGCGCCAGCCTTGGCAGGGCATCGGCGAGCTGGGGCGCTCTTTCCTGGGGGCGTTCTGGGCCCTCTTCATGACCGGCCTGATCGTCGGCGGCCTGCTGTCGGGCGCCATGACGCCGACCGAGACGGCTGTTGTCGCCAGCCTCTACGCCTTCATCGTCGGCGCCTTCGTCTATCGTGAACTGCCGCTTCGGCTGGTGCCGACCATCATCATCAATTCGGCGGTCTCCGCCGCCGCCATTCTGGTCCTGGTGGGATTCGCCAACGTCTTCGGCTGGATCCTCGTCTCCGAACGCATCCCGCAGATGATCGCGCAGGGCGTCCTGTCGCTCACCGACAACAAGTTCGTCGTGATCTTGCTGATCAACCTTTTCCTCCTGTTCATCGGCATGTTCATGGAGACGATCGCCGCGTTGATCGTGCTCTTCGTGCCGCTTCTGACCCTCGCGCAGGGCGTGGGCGTGGATCCTCTCCACTTCGCTACTTTCGCGGTCCTGAACCTCATGATCGGCCTGACGACGCCGCCGGTCGGGGTCTGCCTGTTCGTCTGCGCCAATATCGCACGGCTGCCGCTTGGCCCCGTGGTGCGGGCGATCGTTCCGTTCTTGCTGACGAACATCATCATTCTGCTGCTCGTCTCCTATGTGCCGGCGCTCTCGACGTGGTTGCCGTCGGCGCTTTTCGACTAAGAGGTGAACCATGGAAACGCGCGTTTGCCGGCTCTACGGCGCGGGCGATCTCAGGCTTGAAACGCAGGCCATCGGCGAGCCCGACAGGGGCGAGGTTCTGGTCCGCATCGGTGCCGGCGGCATCTGCGGCTCGGATCTTCACTACTTTCAGGATGGCGGCTTCGGGCCGATACGGGTGCAGGAGCCGATCATTCTCGGCCACGAGGCGGCCGGAACCGTCGAGGCACTGGGCGAGGGCGTTTCAGGGTTGTCCGTCGGCACCAAGGTGGCGCTCAATCCGAGCCATCCCTGCGGCCACTGCAAGTACTGCGCCGAGGGGCTCTACAGCCATTGCCTCAACATGCGCTTCTTCGGCTCGGCATTGCGGATGCCGCATGAGCAGGGCCTGTTCCGCGACCGGGTGGTGGTGAAGGCCGAGGACTGCCTGGCGCTGACGCGCGCCAGCGTGGCCGAAGGCGCCTGCGCCGAACCGCTGGCGGTCTGCCTGCATGCGGGTAACCAGGCGGGGGATCTGTCTGGCCGCCGCGTGCTGGTGACGGGCGCCGGGCCGATCGGCGCGCTCTGCGCCGCCGTCGCCCGCCATCGCGGCGCCCGGGAGGTCGTCGTCACCGATCTTCAAGCCAAGCCGCTCGAAGTCGCCGCCCGAATGGGCGCGACGCGAACCATCAATGTCGCCACCGACGGCGCGGCCATGGACGCCTATGCCGCCGACAAGGGCAGCTTCGACGTCGCCTTCGAGTGTTCGGCGGCGGCTCCGGCGCTGGCCAGCGCGATCGCCACGGTGCGGCCCAAGGGCCGGATCATCCAGGTCGGCGTCACCGGCAATCTGGCGGTGCCCATCAACCAGCTCGTCGGCAAGGAGATCATGCTTCTCGGCACGCACCGCTTCCACGAGGAGTTTGCCGAAGCGGTGCGGCTGATCGACGGCGGCGGCATCGACGTCAAGCCGGTCATCACCCACACTAGCCGGCTGGACGGGATGCAGGATGCGTTCCGGCTCGCCGGCGACCGCAGCCAGGCCGTCAAGGTGCAGCTGTCCTTCGCCTGAGCCCGCCCAGGATCCGACAAGACGACAGTGTTTAAGGCGGGCCCTTTTCGGCCTGCCTTTGCTATGATCAACCCACCATCCCTGTCCAATCTTCGCGAAAGCGCAGTCATGACCGAACGAACTCTTCTCGACACCGCGGCGGCCGATGTGAGCCGCCCCGCCTACGATCGCAGCGCGGTGCGGCCTCGCATGTGCCATATCGGCTTCGGCGCATTTCACCGGGCCCATCAGGCCGTCTACACCGACGAAGTGCTGGCCGCCGGAGCCGGCGATTGGGGCTACCGCGAGATCGAGCTGCTCGGCTCGCCGGACATGCTGGCCGGTCTTGCCTCGCGCGGCTATCTCTACAGCGTCGTCGAAAATGCCGCCGACAGCCGGAAGGCGCGGCTGGTGGGTTCGGTCGTCGACCATCGCCATCGGGCGGAACACGGTGCGAAAGGCGTGGTTTCGGCGATCGCCGAGGACGGCATCGAGCTCGTCTCCATCACCGTTACCGAAAAGGGTTATACGCTGGCGCCGGAAGGCGGCCTCGCCTTCGACCATCCCGCCATCGTCGCCGATCTGGGGAATCCGGACGAGCCCTCGACCGTCGTCGGCACTCTCGTCGCCGCGCTCGATCAGCGCCGCAAGGCGGGCAAGAAGCCCTTCACCATCCTGTCCTGCGACAATCTCCCGTCGAACGGCGTCATGACGCGACGCGCCGTGCTGGACTATGCCAAGGCTCGCGACGTCGAGCTGGCGGCGTGGATCGAGGCCGAGGCCCGCTTCCCCTCGACCATGGTGGACCGTATCGTCCCCGCCATGACCGAAGAGAGCTACCGCGACCTGGCGGCGCGCCTCGGCACCGAGGATCCGGCCGGCATCATCTGCGAGCCCTTCCGCCAATGGGTGATCGAGGACGACTTCGTCAGCGGCCGGCCCGACTGGAACGTCGCCGGCGCAACCTTCACCCGCGACGTGGCGCCTTACGAGAACATGAAGCTGCGCATGCTCAACGGCTCGCACTCGTTCCTCGCCTATCTCGGCTATCTCGGCGGCTTCGAGACCATCGCCGAAACCATGGGCGACGCCGCCTACAAGAAGGCGGCCCACGATCTGATGGTGAAGGAGCAGGCACCGACCCTCGTCGCACCCGAAGGGGTCGATCTGCCCGCCTATGCCGATGCCTTGATCGAGCGCTACTGCAACCCGGCGATCCGCCATCGCACCTGGCAGATCGCCATGGACGGCAGTCAGAAGCTGCCGCAGCGAGCCCTGGAATCCATCGCCCACCATCTGAAGCACGGCACGCCGTTCCCGCGCCTGGCGCTGCTCGTCGCCGCCTGGATCCGCTATGTCGGCGGCACCGACGAGAAGGGCGAGGCCATCGACGTGCGCGATCCTCTCGCCGACAAGCTGAAGGCGCTCGCCGCCGAGGGAACGGTGGACGAGAAGGTCGAGCGCGTGGTGCGCCAGTCCGGTGTGTTCCCGTCGGATGTGGCCGGCAATCCGCTGTTCATCGACAGCGTCCGCGCAAGCCTTGACGACCTTCTTCGCGTTGGCGCGCGCCAGACGGTCAGGCGGCTGGCCGAAGGCGCCTGACGTCTACCCGCGACGAATGGGCCGCCGTCGGCGCGGCGGCCCGTCCGCGCTCATTGCGGAGCCATCGAAAATGCTGCGAAGCTTTGGTCATGGGGCGCTTGGGGTCGTCACGCTGGCCTGCGTCTTGACTGGTGGCGGATGGACGGCGCCGGCGACCGCGGCCGCCCAGGAATGCGGCGCGCAGGCGAACCAGTTGGAGCTCACGGCCTGCGCCAACGAGGCGTTTGCCGAAGCCGACGACCGGCTGAACCGGACGTATCGGTCGATCGTCGGACGTCTCGACGGCGACGCGCCGAGGTTGGAGAGCCTGCGGAAGGCACAGCGGGCGTGGATCGCATTTCGCGACGCCGAATGCGTCTTCGCCACGAGCGGGACCGTCGGCGGTTCCGCGCATCCCATGATCGACGCGGACTGTCGCCGCCGGCTCACGCTGCAGCGCGCCGAGGCACTGGAGACGTATCTCCACTGTCAGGAGGGCGATCTTTCCTGTTCGGTCCCGCTTCGGTAGCGGGATCGGATCGTCGCCATCGTCAGCCGGCGCGAAAAACGGCTGACGCCGGGCACGCAGCATTCACGGGCTGACACGCCGACTTCAACGGGACGGGCTACTGGCCACCGATGCGCCGTTCCAATTCCTCGTAGTCCTCCATGGCGGTCGCCAGAAGCTCCGTCTCGTCCGCCGTCCGCAGACGGTCGATCCGATCCCGCATGAAGCTGCGCGCTTCGTCGAACCTGCCCAGTTCGTACGAAAGGACGCCCCGCTGAAAGAGCATGTCCTGGACGGTCTCGAGATCGCCCTCTGCCTCTGCGATCGTCTGCACCCGGACGAGATACGGCTCGGCGGCCGGCTTGCGGCCGAGCGCATGGAGATTTTGCGCGATGTTGGTCAGGACGGTGATCAGCTGCGGATCGTTCGGCCCGAAAAGCCGCTCGCCGGTTTCCAGGACGCCTTGGTTGAGCGAAAGCGCTTCGTCGTACCGCCCCGCTTCATGCAACTCATAGGCCTGCTTCTGACGCATTCCGGCCCGCTGGTTGTCGTCAAACCCGTCCAGTTGGTCGGCTAGCGCGGCGGCCTTGCCGTATTGTTCGGCCGCGAGATCGTGGCTCGCACCGTGTCCTGGAAGCGTGGCGTAGTCGCTCGCCAACTCGGCATAGGCATAATGGTCGAACATCCGGCGCTTGACCGGGCGATCGTCTCCCGCCTCCAGCGTCATGATTTCGGCCAGGGGCTCCAGCCCGTCTTCGAAGGGAATTGTCGCCGAGCGGGACACGACGCTGCCGATCATCGACAGGATTTCGCGCCGTTCCGCCAAAAGTCCGGACCGGTCGCCGGCATAGGCGCGAAGCTCGGTCAGTTCCGAAACGGCCGCGATCGCGTCGAATCGGGCGTCTTCATCGTCGAGATAGCCGCGCATACGTGCAACGCGTTCGCGCAGCCCGGCATCGTCCGCCGGCGCGCCTTCGACTTCGATGGCGACAAAGGTCGGCTCGGCCATAACACCTTCCACGGGATAGATCGTGATCGACAACACGACACAAAGCGCGGCGACGCGACATGACATGGGCAGCCCCGAAACTCGGATTCCCTCGATAGCGGCCAGACGACCCTCGTGGCCGATGGCTCCCGGCGACGATGGCAGCGATTTGTGATCAGTGAATGGCGCTGCCTCGGCGGCGCGGGAGCGATGCACTTGAGCTGCAGAGCTATGGCGCGCCGGTGACGCTTGCCGCCCAGGCTTCGACGCCCGCCTGCATCGTCGGACCATGGTCCGGGTCGTCGGCCATCTCGGCGAGTTCCCAAAGGCGGTGCACCCCGGTGAGGACCCAAATTCTGCGACGGTCGAGCGAACTCCGCGTCAGCGCCTCATAGGCGGCCATCAGCCGCTCGCTCAGCTCGAAAGAGATGAAGCTCGCATAGATGAACTCCTGATGCACCGGACCAATACCGGCATCCGCGAAATCGTAGATCCCGTTGAGCCGACGTTTCTTGTGGTCGAACGCCATGTTCCAGCCATGCCCGTCGAAATAGCCGAGACATGAGCCGAGAGGATCGGGGCCGAGCGCGCGGTAGAGGTCGAGAGCGACGGTCGCCCTGGCCCGGATGCCGGGGGCGAGCAGGGGGAGGGCGCGACGGGCGATCCCGTCCGCGTCCATCCAGGGCGGGAGCGCCTGGACCCCTGCCGCCTTTGCATCGGCGGGAGCGATCCGATGCAAATCCCGATAGAACCGCGCGAGCGTCGCGGCGAGCGTGTCACGGTCCGCCGGCCCCAGCGCATCGTACCCGGCCGTCAGAAGATGATCGCCCGGAATAAGCGCGTGCTCCGAAAAGACCGCGTCCTCGCCGTGCAACCGCATCGCCGGCACTGGCAGGGACACGCGAGGGCGGATCAGCCGCAGCAACGCGGCTTCGCGCTGGAGCGCCGCCTGAGCCGCAGCGGTCTTCGGAAACTTGAAGATCGACCGACCGCCGGCCTCGATGGCCACACTGTCCCAGCCCTGCCGGTGAAAGCAAAAACCGGAAGGGTCGAGGTCCGGATAAAGCGCCAGGATGGCCACGATCATCTCCTCTTCCGTCTGCCATCCCACCTGGACCATCGGCGTCTCGGGTGCCCCCGGTCCCTAGCTGAACCGAATGCCGAACGGTGCGGCGATTGCGACGAGCCGGTCGCGCGCCCGTGCGTACTCGCTGCCCTCCAGATGCTCGAGCATCAGCGGCACGTCGACATCGAGCTTCTCGAGCTCCGCCAGAAACACCGGAT
This sequence comes from Consotaella aegiceratis, assembly GCF_036541425.1. Lineage (NCBI taxonomy): Bacteria > Pseudomonadati > Pseudomonadota > Alphaproteobacteria > Hyphomicrobiales > Aurantimonadaceae > Consotaella > Consotaella aegiceratis. Next base: position 44,350 of record NZ_JAZHFT010000001.1, on the reverse strand, counting down.
AGTCGAGAATGCCGTCGCCGATGATGACTTCGTCGAAATGCAGGGCCGCGCGGTCATGGAGGACGATATCCTTGGCGTGGCAGCTCACGATATGGGGGCCGAGCTTCTGGAAGCACTCGCGGATCAGGGAGGCGGTATCGAAATAGGTGCGCGGCGTCATCACGAGATTGACCGGATCGACATGGGCCGCGAAGGCCGGCCGATCGACGGCCTTGATCAGGGCGAGAGTGCAATCGACGCTATCGGGCAGGGCATATTGCATCATTTCGAGGGCAAACCGCGTCCGTTGCGGCTCGACCGCGTCGATGATGTAACGCGCCGTCTCCACGGTGGCATCGAAGGCCTCGTCGCCGAGGTTTTTCGGATGCGGGGCGTAGTTGGTCCCGGCCGCGAACGAGCCGATATAGCTGACCGCGCAGCCGACGCCGATGGCGTCGGCGAGGGCGAGCGTCTCGCATGCATAAGCGACGTTCTCCGCGCGCGTCCGCTCGTCCGGCGTGATCAGGTTGCGCCAGATGCCGATCTCGGCGAGTGTCACGTCGGCTTCGGCAAAGGCCGTGGAGATCGCCCTTTGCCGGTCTGTATCGCCGATGGCGCAGGACGGGCAATAGGCGGCGCGATAGCCGAATTCGCGATGGGCCGCCGCAAAGGCCGCCGGATCGTCGGAGCCGACAGGCAGACCATGTCCGCCGAGCCTGATCATGATGCTATCTCCGTCCGGTGGACATGCGATAAGGACCTTTGCAAGATGCGCCTGCCGCAAGAAAGGTCTGACCTCTAGGCGTGGGTCTCCTTGTCCTTGTCCCATTCGAGCAGTTCGATGATCGCGCCCATCTGCGGGGTGGAGTCGAAATATTCGTAGCGGCCGTCCTGCCCTTCGAATTCCCCGTGCTGGATCATCGGCACGCCCTTGGCCGTCAGATAGTCGCGCCGCTGGCCCATGTCGCGGGTCCTGAAGGCGAAGTGATGAAAGCCCGGCCCCTTCTCGTTCAGCTGGTCGCGCCACGTGCTGGGCTCCGGTCCGGGCTCCAGGAATTCCAGATCGATGTTGGCGAAGCGGAAGAGGGCCAGACGGAAGGTGATGGTGGCCGGCTTGCCCTGATAGGTCGCCTGGGCGACCTCCGGGGCGGCGGATTTGCCCCTGTGAGCCGGCTCCTTGCCCGTAAGATCGGCAAACCAGGCCACCGATCTCTCCAGATCGTCGGTGACGAAGCAGAGCTGCATCACGACATCTTCGTCGAGCAGGCGTTTGTCCATTGTCTGGCCCTTTTCTGTGGTTCGGCGATAGCGCTATCCGAAGATGGCGCCGTACTCGTCCTTCAGGTCTTCGATGACGTCGTCGGCCGTCTGGCTGTCGTCGCTCCAGAACGCGTACATCACGTCCCAGATGGCGTGGTGCCAATCGGCGTCAGAGATGTTGAACGGATTCTGGACCGTGCCATCCGGCACCTGCAGCAGCTTGAGGACGACCTGGTTGCACTGGTCGAGCAAGTCCGCCGGAGCATCCAGGCGCGCGGGAGACGATCCCTTCTTCTGGGCGAACCTTCCCGAGACGACGGGATCGAGCGCCGTTTCGGCGAAGGTGTATTCGGCCTGGGTGATCTCCTCGGACTGCCCGCCCAGCAGACCGAAGGCGTCGGATGTCACCGGGACGGCCTTGGCGCCGGGGATCGGGATACAGCCGAAGTCCTTGCCGGGCTCCTTGCCCGCGGCCTTCCACTCACCCTTCATCCAGTCGCCCATGATGTGCATCAGCGCGTGACCGGTGATCACCTGGTTGGTGGTTTCGTTCCACGGCCTGTTCTGGGTTTCGGGCCCGGCTTCCTTGGACAGAGTGCGAACGACATCCACGACGTGCTTGAATTCCGGCGTGTCGAGAGCCGTGATGTCGGGCTTCGGCCCGTAGATGCGATTGTAGATGTCGGGCCCGGCGATCGCGGCGACCATGGCATGCGTCAGATAACCGACCTGGAAGGCCTGGCTGCCGACCGCCGCGGGCTCGAAGCCGGCCTCGCGGACCTTGTCGAAATCGGCCAGCATCTCGTCGACGGAGGTCCAGGATGCAGGGTCGACGCCCGACTTCTCGGCGACCTCCTTGCTGTAGTAGACCATGCCGTCGATGTGGAGCGCCACCGGCACCTTGACGAACTTGCCGTCCACCATCGACAGCTCGCGCACGATCGGAGCGAGGTTGTCGGCGATGCCTTCCGATTTGTAGAGGTCGGTGAGATCCAGCGACAGGTCGCGCTCGGCGAGGTCGCGATAGACGCCGGGATTGGATTCCACGAAGGCGTTGGGCGGGTTGCCGCCGGTCACCATGTTCACCAGGCTGACGTTGACGCCGGAATTGTGCGGGATCGCCAGATCCTTCCAGCTGATGCCCTTTTCGGCGAGAGCGTCGCGCAGGACCTGCAGCGCGCTGACCTCGGCCGGTGTCGACCAGCCGTGATAGACGATGAGCTCTTCGGCCGATGCGATGGACGCCGTGCCCACGAGCAGCGCCGCCGTAAGGCCGATGAGCCTGTTCCTGATAAGCATTGTCATTCCTCCCTTTGCGATGACGTGCCTACATCCGGCACCCCGAGCGGGCGTCGAAGACATTGGCTGTTCCCTTCAGGAAGCTGACGGGAACGGAACGTCCCGGCACCGCCAGCGGCAACTGCGAAGGGTCGATGCGCACCGCCATCAGCTTGGCGCCGTTGGCGAAATAGGCGGTGGCATCCGATCCGGTGCGCTCGCCGTACTGCACGGGCAACTCGAAGGTGGCGGCCGCGCCCGGCAAAGGCTGTCCGAGCGGCCCGAAATGCTCGGGCCTGAGGCCGAGAACGACGTCGCTCCCGTTGCGCGGCGGCTCGGCGAAGGGATAGTCGGAGAGATCGAACGACGCGGCGGCGCCGGCGACATCCGCCCGGACACGGCCCGCCTCGACGCACAATGTGGCCGGCAGCATGTTCATCGCGATCGAGCCGATGAAGCCGGCGACGAAGAGATTGGCGGGGCGCTCGTAGATCTCGTCCGGCGTGCCGAACTGCTGGATGACGCCAGCATCCATGACCGCGATCTTGGTGGCCATGGTCATCGCCTCGATCTGGTCGTGGGTGACGTAGACGATGGTCGATCCCAGTTCCTGATGCAGCTTCTTGATCTCGAGCCGCATCTCGGTGCGCAGCTTGGCATCGAGATTGGACAGCGGCTCGTCGAACAGGAACACGCCCACCTGCTTGACCAGCGCCCGGCCGATGGCGACGCGCTGGCGCTGACCGCCCGACAATTGCGACGGCTTGCGGTCGAGCAGCGGCTCGATCTGCAGGAGCCTGGCGGCCCAGGCGATGCGGCGTTCGACCTCGGCCTTGTCCAGCTTGAAGGCGGCGAGACCGAACTTCAGGTTTCCGCGCACCGTCTTGGTCGGATAAAGCGCATAGGACTGGAACACCATGGCCAGACCCCGATCCTTGGGGTCGAGCTCGGTGACGTCCCGCTCGCCGATCGAAATGCGCCCGTCGGTGACGTCGAGAAGCCCCGCCAGCAGGTTTAGGAGCGTGGTCTTGCCGCAGCCGGACGGCCCGAGCAGGACGAGGAAGTCTCCGTCCTCGATCGAAAGGTTCAGGTCATCGAGCACGGTGATCGCGCCGTAGGCCTTGACGATATGTTCGAAGCTCAGGCTTGGCATGGCTCACCCCTTGATCGCGCCGGCCGTGATGCCTTGCACGAAGAACTTGCCGAGGAGGAAGTAGATGACGAGAGGCGGAATGGCGGTGAGCAGCGCCGCCGCCATGTTCTCGTTGTAGCGCACCTCGCCGGTGGTGGTGATGACCACGTTGGCCAGGATCACCGTCATCGGCTGGGTGCCAAGCCCGCCGAAGGTCAGGCCGACGAGGAAGTCGTTCCAGATCGAGGTGATCTGCAGGATGAGGACGACGATCAGGATGTTGCCCGACATCGGCACGATGATCTCGAAGAAGGTGCGCCAGAAGGAGCCGGAATCCATCATCGCGGCGCGCATGATCTCCGGCGGGATGTCCTTGTAGTAGTTGCGGAAGATCAGCGTGAGCAGGGGCATCGACAGCACGGCGTGGACGATGGCGATGGCCCAGACGGTGCCGTAGACCTTCAGCATGCCCGACAGGACGATCAGCGGGATCATGATGATCTGGAACGGCACGAAGGCGCACATGAACAGCAGGAACATGAAGGTTCCCGCCCAGCGCACGTTCCACAGGGCGAGCGCATAGCCGGTGATCGAGGACAGCGTGATCGACAGGATCAGCGAGGGAAACAGGATCGCCAGCGAATTGACGAAGCCGACCTTCAAGCCGTCGCAATTGATGCCGGAGCAGGCGGAGTTCCAGGCGGTGATCCAAGGCTCGATCGTCCAGATCTGCGGCAGCGAGAAGATATCGCCCTGGCGGATCTGATCCATCGTCTTCAAAGAGGTGACCACGATCACGTAGAGCGGGATGGAAAAGAACAGCGCGCACATGCCGAGGAACGCCAGAATGGCGATCGAGCGCGGCTGGATGCGCTTCTTGGGCCGCGGAAAGTAGACGGCACGGGGCGCCGCGCTGGCCCCCGCGCCGACGGCCTCCTGGGTGACCGACAGCTGGCTCATGCCGCGCTCTCCCCGCTGCGGCGCTGCTGCCAGGCGGTCAGCATGACCAGCGGCAGAAAGACCGCGAGCGTGATCAGGAGCATGATCACCGCGGCGGCCGAGGCGTAGCCGAGATTGGACTTCTGCCAGTAGGCGGTGATGGTGAAATAGGCCGGCACCCAGGTGGACTGGCCGGGACCGCCGTTGGTCATCGCCACCACGATGTCGTAGGCCTTGACCACGCCGAGCGAGAGCAGGATGGCGCAGGTGAGAAAGGTGAAGCGCATCATCGGCACGACGATCTCGACATAGAAGCGGATCGTGCCGACGCCGTCGAGACGCGCCGCGCTCCAGATCTCCGAATTGATGCCTTTGAGACCAGCCAGCATCAGCGCCATGTAGAAGCCGGAACCCTGCCAGACCGAGGCGAGGATGATGCCGTAGATCGCCGTGTCGCCGGAGGACAGCCAGTCGAAGCGCACGAAGGTCAGGCCGATCGAGTGAAAGAAGTTCTGCAGGCCGAGATTGGGATCGAACAGCCAGCGCCAGGCCACGCCCGTAACGATCAGCGAGACGGCGAGGGGATAGAGAAAGATCGTGCGGAACAGGCCTTCGCCGCGCTTTTCGCGCTCGATCAGACAGGCGAGGATAAAGCCGAAGACGATCGCCAGCGTGCTGCCGACGCCGAGGATCAGGAGGTTCTTGAGTGCGATCAGCCAGCCGTGATCGCCGAACAGCCGGCTGTATTGCCGGGCCCAATCGGTCCAGTCGATCGCATAGTCGGGAAAGCGCCGGCTGCGCGTGAAGCTGAGATAGATGGTCCAGGCCATCGACCCGATAAAGGCGACGAAGGTGATGACCACCGCCGGCGCCAGCGCGAGTTGCGGCGACCACCGGCTCCACCGGATGTTCATGGATCTCTCTCCCCGCCGCCCGCAGCTCCTCGCCTGTCGGAACGGCCCTCTCGTCCGCCGTTGTCCGGCGTTGTATTACCGGTAAACTATGGCTATGTTGAGCGCGCCGTCAACAGGGAAAACATGTTGCGGCGCAAACGACCGGATGGGGGCCGGTTGGAGATCGAGCGCAAGGCCGCGTGCTTGCGCCGGGAGAGGCTTCGCTCTGGACGGACGGCGGGAGGAGAACGTCATGAAGACCAACCGATGTGGCATGCCGATGATGGGGCTCGGCACCTATGGCCGGACCGGTTCGGAAGGCATGGAGGCCATTCTTGCGGCGCTGGAGATCGGTTACCGTCATCTCGATACGGCCCAAACCTATCGCAACGAGAGCGAGTGCGGCGAGGCGTTCCGTCGGTCCGGCCTGCACCGGGACGAGGTGTTCTTCACCACCAAGATCTCGACGGAGAATTTCGGCGCCGGCAAGCTGGTTCCGTCCTTGCGCGAAAGCCTCGACCGGCTGGGCCTCGATCGGGTCGACCTCACGCTGTTGCACTGGCCGTCGCCGCGCGGAACAGTGCCGCTCGCCGTCTATGTGGACCAGATCAAGGAAGCTCAGGACCTCGGGCTGACCCGCATGATCGGAGTGTCCAACTTCACGCGCGCTCTGCTGGATGAGGCCCAGGCGCTTCTCGGGGAGACCGCGATCGTCAACAACCAGTTCGAGGTGCATCCCTATCTGCAGAACGAACGGCTCGTGCGCCATTGCCTCGATCGGGGTGTCTCGGTCACCTGCTATCTGCCGATCGCGCATGGGCGGCTTTCGGGCGACCAGGGCCTGAAGGCGCTTGCCGATGCCCGGGGATGCAGCATCGAGCAGCTTGCCTTGGCCTATTCCCTGGCGCGCGGCCTCTGCGTCATTCCGGCTTCCGGAAATCCCGATCGCCTGCGGACGAACTTCGCCGCACAGGCAATCGCGCTGAGCGACGACGAGATGCAATCGCTGAGGACATTCGATCGCGGCGAGCGCTATATCGATTTCGACTGGGCGCCGGATTGGGACTGATGAAGCCGATTGACAAGCCGCCCTCGGAGGGTCCACAAGCAATCGTATTACCGGTACAACAAAAATCAGTCGGCGACACTTGCGCCGGCGAGCCGGGATAAGGCCGGAACCACCGGCAAAAGGGGAGGATATGATGCAAGGTGTTGTCGGCGTCGGGCATGTCGCCATCAAGGTCACCGATCTGGACCGTTCGCTCGACTACTACGAGAAACGTCTCGGCTTTCCCGAGATGTTGCGCCTATTCAATGAGGATGGGACGCCCTGGCTGGTCTATCTGAGGATTACCGACGACCAGTATCTGGAGATCTTTCCGGGTGCCGAAAACGATCGCGCTCCGGGATGGAACGCCAATGGCGTCAATCACATCTGCTTCACCATCGACGATCTGGACGCCACGGTCGCGCGCATCGAAGCCACCGGGATCACGCTCCTGTCGCCGATCAAGGATGGCCTCGACGGCAACCGCCAGGCTTGGCTCGAAGACCCCGACGGCAATCGCATCGAGCTGATGGAGATGGCACCGGGCTGCCTGCAGTTCGAGGGCATCAAGCGCCTGCATGCCGAAGGTCGTTGACGCCTCACACTCTTGCAATGGTCCCAGGTCCGTCGCCGGCCGATGGCGTCCGACGTTCAGAGGCCGCGAGTGGCTCCGCGGACCGAGCCGGCCGCAGTGCGCCACGAGCTTGCCGGCGTCGGCGCGTCCCGTATAAGCGGTGGCCGGTTCCGGATCGGCTTCCGAGGTCGAGAGGTATTCGTCGATGAACAAGCCCGGCGCGCGGCTCGCCGACATCGCAGAACGGACCGGCTATTCCAAGAACACCGTGTCGCTGGCCTTGCGGGAAAGTCCGCGCATCCCCGAGGCGACGCGTCTTTTGATCCGCCAGGCGGCGCACGAGCTCAACTACCTGCCGAACCATATCGCCAAGTCGCTGGCGAGCCGCGAGACCAAGACCGTCGGACTGATTCTCGCCGACATCACCAATCCCATTCTGACCGAGACGTCGAAGGCCATCGAAAAGGCGCTGGCCAAGCTCGGCTACGGAACGCTGTTCGCCACCTCCAACAACACCCTGCGCGAAGAGATCGCCGCGGTGGAGATGTTCCGCTCGCGGCAGGTCGACGGGCTGCTCGTCTACCCGGCGCGCGGTCATCGCGACTATCGGCATCTGATCGATCTCCGCCAAGCCAACTTTCCGGTGGTGATGCTCATTCCCGGCGAGGCCATCGGCGTCGATATGGTCAGCGTCGACGAGCGCCTCGGCGCCTACAAGGCGGTCCGGCATCTGATCGACCTGGGGCATCGGCGGATCGGGACGCTGGACGGCAGCAATCCCGGAGGCAACCGGCAGAAGTTCGACGGCTATCTGGAGGCGCTGCGCCAGGCCGACATTCCGTTCGAGCCGGACTGGCAGGTGGAGCCGGCGGGGTTCACGCCCGCGGCCGGCTATTGGGCGATGGATACGCTGATGAGCACGGCGCGCCCGAGCGCGGTGTTCGTCGCCAACGACTATATCGCCGTCGGTGCCGTCCGCTGGTGTCAGAAGCGGGGCCTGCGCATCCCCGAAGACGTGGCGCTGATCGGTTTCGACAATCTCGAGATCGGCGAGTTTCTGGGAACACCTCTCTCCAGCGTCAACTACGAGACCGACGTGCTCGTGCGCATGGCGATCGAGCGGTTGCTGCGGCTCATCAAGGCGCGTGGAGTCCTGCCCGAACCGCGCGTGACGCTGGTCGAGCCCGAACTGGTGATCCGCGACAGCACGGGTCATGCGCGCCGTGTGCCGGAAGCGGAGCGACAGGCCGTGGCCGTGCCCGGCTCCTGAGCGGGAGGCATCGGGGCCGACCGCCGAGCCTGATCGCCAGCCTCTATCGCGAAAATCCGGCTGCCGCGTAGATCGCATCGATGGCGCGCATGTTGCCGATGGCGTCGGCGCCGCCGGTCGGCAGAACCGTGCCGTTGCCGACGGCGTCGACCAGCGCCGCCAACTGGTAGTCGTAGGTCGTGCCGCCGGCGACCGTGTGCTCCCGGAACGAGCCGTCGAGCCATTCGCGGATCGAGTGTCCTTTGTGCGGCAGGCAGGGATTGTCCAGTTCGACGACGCCGTTTTCCGCCTCGATGCGCAGGAGGCCGCGATAGGGCGGGCGCGCCAGATCGGCGAGGAATGACGCGTTCACCCCGCCTGCGAAGCCGAGATCCGCGGCGATGCATCGGTCGATACCCAGTTCTGTCCGGTCCGCCGTCGCGCTCAGGACGGTCGGTTCGCTGCCGAGAAAGCTGCGCAGCCAATGCAGGGGATAGCAGCCGAGATCCATCATCGCGCCGCCACCCTGGGCTGGATCGTAGCGGATGTTCTCGGGATCGTAGGGCACGTCGACCAGGAATTCCGCCCTGGCGCTCCGGATCGCACCCAGCCGGCCGCTCGTCTTGAGGTCGAGGAGATGGAGGAAGGCCGGATGATAGCGGTCGTGAAAAGCTTCCATCAGCACGCGACCCGCCCTGTCGGCGGCGGCGACCATGCGGGTTGCCTCTTCTGCAGTCATCGCGATCGGCTTTTCGCACAGCACGTGCTTGCCCGCCTCGAGCGCCTTGATTGTCCATTCGGCATGGGCGACGGGCGGCAGGCAGTTGTAGATGATGTCGATCGCCGGATCGGCGATCAGTTCGTCATAGCTGGCGTAGACCAAGGGAATGTCGTGCTCTCGCGCATAGGCGCGCCCAGCCTCGGCCCGGAGGGAAGCGACGGCATGAACGCGCGTCTCAGGATTTCTGCGCGCCGGCTGGATGATGGAGCGCGGCGCGATGCCGGCGGCCCCCAGAATGCCGATCGTGATCATCGATGGTCCTCCCTTGGGTCCCTGCCGACTCGAGTCCGCCCATTGGATCGGTGCTCGCCAACTGGGCCGTCGCAGGCCATGCCGTTTTACGCCCCGCCGAGCACGGCGTTGCCGCTGGCGATGCCGCGGACGTTCATCGATCCGTCGAACAGCGGCACGTCCGTTGGCTGATAGGGAAAGCGCCCGCAGGCGTCCTCATCGATCTCGACGCCGAGACCGGGCGCGGTCGGCGCCAGGATCGTGCCGTCCCGGAAAATGATCGATTCCCGCACGATCTCCCGGCGCCACGGCGCATCGATCATCACCATCTCGAAGATCGTGAAATTCGGGATCGCCAGCGACAGGTGCAGCGTCATGGCGTTCATCACCGGTCCGGTGGGATTGTGCGGCGCCACCGGGATCATCCGGTTGTGGGCCAGGCCCGCGACCCACTTGGCGGCAGCCATGCCGCCACAATGGCAGACGTCGGGCTGAAGCACGTCGACGGCGTTCTTGGCGATCGCCTCCATGAAGCGGTCCGGCACGTAATAGCGCTCGCCGGCGGCGATCGGCACCCGGCTGTTGCGGCGCACGTCGGCCAGCGCGTCGATGCTGTCGGGCGGTGTCGGCTCCTCGATCCAGCGCAGATTGAAGCGCTCCAGGTCGCGCGCGATAGCGATCGAACTCGGCACGTTGAGGCGGCCGTGGAAGTCGAGCATCAGGTCGATGTCCTCGCCAACCTCGGCGCGCACCGCCTCGACGATCTCCACCGCCGTCATGCGCTGGGCCCGGCTCAGATCGAGGCTGGCGCTGCCGAGCGGATCCCATTTCAGCGCCTTCAGCCCCTGATCGACCGCCACACGGGCCAGCCGCGCGTGATCCTCGGGTGTGACCGCGCCGAAGAACCAGTGGTTGCCGTAGCAGGCCACGGCATCGCGCTGGCGGCCGCCCAGCAGTTCGTAGACCGGCACGCCCAGGGCCTTGCCCTTGATGTCGAGCATCGCCGCTTCGACGGCTCCCAGCGCGCTGCGGAATACGGCGCCGTCGCGCCAGTAGCTGTCGCGATGCATGGTCTCGATGTGCAGGTCGACCTGGAAGGGATCCTTGCCGATCAAATAGCGCTTCAATTCGGCCAACGCGCCGACGACGGTTTCGGTCTTCCATTCCAGCGTCGCTTCGCCGACCCCCTCGATGCCGTCGTCGGTATAGAGCTTGACGAAGACGAGGTTGGTGCGCGCCACGTTGGCGACGAACAGCTTTTGATCGACGATTTTCATGGTTCAGGGCCTCCCGTCGTGTCGGCGACAGCTTGGCGGTGAAGGGGTGGCGGCGGAAGGGTCGCCAATCTGAATTCTGCGCATTTCGGCCCACGCCGCGAGGCTTCGCATGCTCCGCGTGAAGTCCAGCTGCAGGGCTCACGGCGCCTTACGTCGGTAAAAAGGCGCGCTGGTGGCATATTCGCCGGGGGCATGGGACAAACGCCACCATGGGAGATCGTCGCAGCCGGTACGCTCAACACAACGAACGGCTGCAACGATCCGGCGGGCATGCCCCTCAGCCTGCGCCCGCCATGGCGCGAATGGCCTGAAGCTGTTTGCACGCCGGGTCCATCTGCATGAATTCGATCCGGTTGCCGTCCGGATCCTTGATCCAGAATTGCCAATTGCCGTCGGCGGCCTGCTTCTTGGGTGAGGAAAACGGAATGCCGAGCGCGACGACTTCGGCTTCGGCCTTGTCGATATCGGCGACGGTCAGGCAGAAATGATTCTGTCCGACGGTCATCGGGCCGGGTGCCTCGTCGCCTTCGCCCTCCGGAAAGACCTCGAGATACTGGTCGTCGGTGATGCGCAGATAGACCAGCCAGACGCGGTCGTCGCGATTGAGGCGGAACATCTCGGGCAGGCCGAGCTTGTCCGCGTAGAAGGCGAGGGAGGCGTCGAGATCCTTGACGCGGATCGCCACATGCCCGACGGATTCGATGGTAACCATTTCCCAGTCCTGTTCTCAGGTTCGATGCTCGAAGCGAGCCGTTCGCAGGGTCGCCTAGAGGCGGCCGTATTTCGCAAAGACGTCGGCGACGTCGGCGCCCTCCATGACCTCCTGGCGTGTGCGGGTTTCGAGCCGCTCGACCTCTTCGGCCTTGCTCAGGACCTCGTCGAGAAGGCCGTCGGGGATCACCAGGACGCCGTCCATGTCTCCGAAGATCCAGTCGCCCGGTTCGACGCGGATGTAGGCAGACAGGGTGCCGGACACGACGACCGGTCCCTCGATCCGAGAGATGCGGGTGCGCAGTCGCGACTCGATCGGCGAGAGATAGCGCGAAAACACGCTCCAGTCGGCCATCTCCAGAAGTTGGCCGCCATCGCGGATGCCGCCGTCGATAACCACGCCGGCGGCGCCCTTGGCCTTGGCCGACGCGCTCATCAACTCGCCCCAATGGCCGGTCTTGCGATCACCGGCCGTGGCGACGAGCACGACGCAGCCTTGGTACATTCGGCGGAAGAAGGTCAGCTTGGCGACCTCGTCATAGTCGTATTCGGCATCGGTTCGCGGATCGTTGGTGGTGGCCACGGTAAAGGCCGGCCCGGCGATCTTCATGGCGCGGTCGAGCGGCCGGATGCCGAGATCCATGCACTGGTTGGGCAGGCCCATCTCGTCCAGAATGTCGTAGACGGCCGCCGTATAGAGCTTTTTCAGGCGGGATGAGCAGTCGGCGATCTCGCCGGATGAACGCGTCATCGATGGTTCCTCCCAGACGAAGCGTTGCATATATGAATTCATATTTGAACTATACAAATTCAGTTTATCGATGTTAGGGACAAGGGACGCGAGTTGTCAATGAGGACGAAGATGGCCCGGACCCCTTCCGCCGAGGCGCAGGCAAAGCATCGCATTCCGGTCATCGAGAGGATGATGGGAATCCTGGCGGCGCTGGAGTCGATGGAGAATGGCGCGACGATCCTCGATTTGGTCGCCATGCTGGATGTTCCGCAAACGACGGTCTACCGGATTCTCAACACGCTGGCGACGTACGATATGGTTCGGCGCGACGGCCAGGGCCGCTACCAACTGGGCGATCGCCTGCTGTCCTTGGCCTCCCATGTGGCGCGCGACGCGGGTGGCCGCGATCTGGTCAACGCCGCCCAGAAGTACATGGATCGGCTGACGGCGGAGCTCGGCGAAAGCGTCAAGCTCTCTGTCGCCGACGACGACAAGGTGCTGGTGGTCGCGACGGCCCGCGGGCGGCGCGACTATGCGCTCGGCGTTTCGGTCGGCCAGCGACTGCCGCTGCATGCCGGCGCGTCCGGCAAGCTTCTGCTCAGCTACTATCCCGCTGATGTGCAGGACAAGATCCTGAGCCGGCCGCTGCAACGGGTGACCGAGGCGACCATTTGCGATCCCGAGCAGCTGCGCATCGACCTGCGGCGCATCCGGTCGCGCGGCTACGCCACGGATTCCGGCGAAGGCATGGCTGGCATCAAGGCCTTCGCCGTGCCGATCCTGGATTCGGGCGGCAGCGCCATCGGGGCCTTGAGCGTGCCGTTTCTCGCCCAGAACAGGCGAAGCGACGAGGATCAGATCATCGCCGCCTTGCTTCGGACGGCCCGTGAACTGGAATCCGAACTGCCCTGATCGGCATCTTGCCGCCAAGTCGAGCGGATTGCGCCACGGATACGCTTACGATGAGCGGGTTTCGGGTGTCTCGACGGGCCAGCTGGCGGTAGGCGGCCTAGCGGCCGCCCGCCCACCTGACATCGGACCGCAAGCGGCCGTGGCCCCGGTCGTCTCGTCCGCTTCCATTCTTCATGATGTGATCGCCGCCCCGGCGTTGGGGTGGCCGCGCGATGCCACGGCAGGCCGCGACCACGCGACGGCTGGCTGAGAGGCATCCAGAGCCCACTCGCTTGCGCCGAAGTGGGCCATTTGACGCGCCTATGATCATGCGTTACGATCAATTATGAAACGAAAAAGTTCAAATATGAACTTAATGATCTGAAAGGATAAAAGCCATCCGCGGTGCCGGGAGGATCCACGGCCACCACGAACCGATCGGCCGACGTCGGGAGCGTCGGTTGATCCGCGGCATGCTGCCGCTGAAGAGGAGGAAGACATGAACAGGATGCATCGCAGGCTCTCCGCCACTGCGGCGCTGGCGATGGGCGGGTTCTGCCTGCCGGTTGCCGCGACCGCCGGGGAGGTGACGTGGTGGGCACCGAACTGGGAGCAGCCGCGCGTCAATCAGATCATCGAGGATTTCCAGGCCGAATATCCCGACATCAAGGTCAATCTCGAAACCACGGTGGCCGAAGGCCTGCAGAACAAGATCCTGGTGGCTCTGCAGTCGGGCAGTCCGCCCGACGTCATCGACTCGCAGAACGGCTGGAACATTCCGTTCGCGGCGCAGGGGCTTCTTTCCCCGATCGACGAGCTGATGGCCGACAAGGACCTGGACTGGAGCGACTTCCTCGACTCGGGTCTGGCCACCACGAAATACGACGGCGCGGTCTACGGGCTGCCCTACCGGATCGAATCGCATGCGGTGATCATCAATCGCGGCATGTTCCGCGATGCTGGGCTCGATCCCGACAATCCGCCCCAGACCTGGGACGAGTTCGCCGAAGCGGCGAAGGCGCTGACCAAGACGCGGGAAGACGGGACCGAACAATACGGCTTCGCCATCACCGGCGGCGGCGAGTTCGGCAACACCGTCTATCGCTCGGTGCCGTTCCTGCGCATGAACGGCGGCGGCATTCTCGACGCCGACGGCAAGGTTGTCGTGAACACGTCGGAATCCGTGGCGGGGCTGAAGTTCTACACCGACTTCTACACCGACCTGAAGACGTCGCCGCCCTCGACGCTGGAGAACGACGGCATCGCCAACCGCCAGCTGTTTTCCGCCGGCGCCGTGGCCATGTACCAGTCGGGCCAATACGATCTGGCGACGATCCACAAGGAGAACCCGGACATCGAGACGGGCTCGATCATGCTGCCGCATCCCGAGGGCAAGGACACCACGGCGCTGCTCGGCGGCTGGAACTGGATCGTGCCGGCGGACGCGCCGAACAAGGAGGATGCGGCGACGCTGCTCGCCTATCTGGCGCGGCCCGAGGTGATGGGCGTCTATACCGATACCTTCCCGGCCCGCGACAGCGCGATGTCGCAGCCTCGCTTCCAGGACCCGGAGCTGAAGGCCTTCCGCGACATGCTGCCCTATGCCCGCGCCCCGTGGCCGGTTCCGAACTGGACTCAGATGACGCAGACCTACTTCACCTATGTCCAGGAGGTGCTGGTCGGTTCGATGGAACCGCAGGAGGCGATGGACGCGGCGGCCGAGGAAATCGAGCCGCTGACCGAAGGCCAATAAGCGCGCCTTGCAGTCCTCAGAGCCCGCCCCGCTCTTAGGGGCGGGCCGCCATCCCGAAGCCGAGACAGGTTCGATGAAGAAGCTCAGGCTCAATCCGGGCGTGGCCTTCGCGCTTCCCGCACTCGTCGTGCTGGCGCTGCTGATCGTCTACCCGCTGATCTACACCATCATCATGAGTTTTCAGACCCGCACCGGCGGCTGGGCGGGGCTGGCGAACTACGAACGCATCCTGCCCGCGCGGGTCACGCTGATCGCGCTGAAGAACACGTTCGTCTACGTGTTCTGGTCGATCGTCTTCCAGGTCGGCATCGGCACCGCCGCCGGCATCCTGCTCGACCAGAGGTTCGCCGGCCGCGCAACCGCGCGCTCGGTCCTGCTCATTCCCTGGGTCATTCCCGGCATCGTCGCAGCCACGACCTGGGCCTGGATGTTCCACAGCGAGTTCGGGATCATCAACTACATGCTGGTTGAATTCGGCATCATCGACCAGCCGGTCAACTGGCTGAGCAACATCGACACGGTGCTGCCCGCGCTGATCGCCATCAACGTCTGGAAGATGTTTCCCTTCGTGGCGATCATGGTGCTGGCCGGCCTGCAGTCGGTCGACAAGTCGCTCTACGAGGCGGCCCGCGTCGACGGCGCGAGCTTTGCCGACGAAGTGCGCTTCATCATGATCCCGCAGCTCCGGCCGGTGCTGGCCGCCGTTACGCTTCTCCTGGTGATCTGGGGGCTCAATGGCATCACCATCATCTATTCCATCACCCAGGGCGGGCCGGCCAACCGTTCGCTGATCACCCCGATCCAGATCTATCAGACGGCGTTCGAGACCTTCCGTCTGAACGATGCGGCGGCGCTCTCCGTGGCGTTCTTCATCTTCGTTTCGATGCTGGCCGGTCTCTACATCTATCTGACGCAGCGTGGGGAGCTCGATTGATGAGACGACACAGCCCTCTGCTGATGATCGGCATCTATGCCTTCGTGCTGTTGCTGATGGCGATCTCGATCGTGCCGTTCCTGTGGATGCTGTCGTCGTCCGTCAAGCAACTGACCGAACTCTATACCATCCCGCCGCACTGGATCCCGGAGGCGCCGACCTTCGACAACTATCGCAAGGTGCTGTTCGACTCCAACATCCCGCGATACTTCCTCAATTCCGTCGTCATATCCTTCGGATCGACGGTGTTGTCGCTCGCTCTGGCGGTCTTCGCGGCCAACGGCTTCTCGCGGTTCCGCTTCCGCGGCCGCGCGGCGCTGCAGGCGGCCGTGCTGGGTGCACAGCTGCTGCCGACGGCGGCGATCATCGTGCCGCTGTTCATCATTCTGCGCTCGTTCGGGCTCATCAACACCTATCTCGGCCTGATCCTCGTCTACATGATCGTGACGCTGCCGCTCTCGGTGTGGATGCTCGTCGGCTATTTCCGCTCGATCCCGGTGGAGCTGGAAGAGGCGGCGATCATCGACGGCGCCTCGCGTGTCGAGATCCTGTTCAAGATCACGCTGCCGCTGGCCTTGCCGGGCATCGTCGCCGTGGTGGTCTACTCGTTCGTGACGACGTGGAACGAGTTCATCTTCGCCTTGAGCTTCGCGCTCGACAAGAACGTCAAGACGCTGCCCATCGGCCTGTCGGAGTTCACCACCGAATTCACCACCGACTGGGGGGCGGTGATGGCCGCGTCCGTGGTGATGACGCTTCCCATCGCCGTCCTGTTCCTCGCCATGCAGCGCCTCTTCGTGGGCGGCCTGATGGCTGGCGCGACCAAGGGCTGAGGTGCTGCCGATGAACCATGTCGTCACCGACATTCCGCGCCTCGGCCTCGGAACCTTCGGGCGGACGGGCGAAGTGGGAATTGCCGCGATCCAGCGCGCGCTGGAGCTGGGCTACCGCCATATCGACACCGCCCAGTCCTACGGCACGGAGGCGAGCGTGCGCGAGGCGATCCGGCGCTCGGGACTGGCGCGCGAGGCGGTGTTCGTCACCACCAAGGTGGCCGACGTCAACCTCGCGCCGGCGGACTTCCTGCCGAGCGTGGAAGCCAGCCTGCGCGCGCTCGGCACCGAGTGGATCGACCTGTTGCTGATCCATTGGCCGCGGCGCGAGGAGGAGGTGCCGCTCGCCTCCTACATGGAGGCGCTGGCCGAGACGCAGGCCAAGGGCTGGACGCGCCATATCGGGGTCTCGAACTTCACCATCGCACTGTTGGAGCGCAGCGAAACGATCGTGGGGCGGGGCGCGCTCGCGACCAATCAGGTCGAACTGCATCCCTATCTGCAGAACCGGACGCTCGCCGCCTATGCCCGCACCAAGGGTCTGCTGCTGACCGCCTACATGCCGCTCGCCCAGGGTCGCGCGGCCGACGATCCGGTGCTCCGTTCGATGGCGGAACGGCACGAGGTGGAGCCGGGAACGATCGCGCTGGCATGGCTTCTGCAGAACGGGTTCGCGGCAATTCCGGCAACGAGCCGCGAGACGCATCTGGCTTCCAACCTCATGGCGCGGACGGTCAGGCTGTCCGATGCGGAAATGGCCGACATCGACCGGCTCGACCGGGGATCGCGCATCGTCGATCCGGACAAGGCGCCACTCTGGGACGAATAGCGAAGGCGATCTGGACGACACGGCACGGGCCCGTCGGGGCCGGGGGAGACGAAAGTGGCAAAGGTCATCATCAACAACCTGCGCAAGTCGTATGGAAGCGTCGAGGTTCTGCACGGCGTCTCGATCGCCATCGCCGATGGCGAGTTCGTCGTCCTCGTCGGCCCGTCCGGCTGCGGCAAGTCGACCCTGCTGCGCATGATCGCGGGGCTGGAAACGATCACCGGCGGCGAGCTCACCATCGGCGATCGGGTGGTCAACGAGATCGCCCCGAAGGAGCGCGACGTCTCGATGGTGTTTCAGAACTACGCGCTTTATCCGCACATGAGCGTCGCCCAGAACATGGGCTTTTCGCTGCGGCTCCGGAAGGAGCAGGCCGGCGTGATCGACGAGCGCGTGCGGCAGGCTGCCGAGATCCTCGGCCTGACGCCGTATCTCGACCGCTATCCCCGGCAGCTGTCGGGCGGCCAGCGCCAGCGCGTCGCCATGGGCCGCGCGATCGTGCGCAAGCCGGCGGTGTTTCTCTTCGACGAGCCGCTGTCGAACCTCGATGCCAAGCTGCGCGTCCAGATGCGCACCGAAATCCGCCAGTTGCACCAACGCCTGACGACGACCACGATCTACGTCACCCACGACCAGATCGAGGCGATGACCATGGCCGATCGGATCGTGGTGATGAACGCCGGCAAGATCGAGCAGATCGGCGCTCCGCTCGATCTCTACGATCGGCCGAGCAACCTCTTCGTCGCAGGCTTCATCGGCTCGCCGGGAATGAACATGCTGCGCGGCCGGGTGAGCGCGCAACGCCCCGGCATGTTCGAAACCGACGCCGGCGGCGAACTGCCGCTGCCCGAAGGGGCCGGCATGGAGGCCGATCGCCCGCTGATCTATGGCATCCGCCCCGAACACCTGATCATCGATCCGGCCGGCATCCCCTTCACGGTCGAGGTGGTGGAGCCGACCGGGGCGGAGTTCCATCTCCTCATGCGTGCCGGCGGTGACCTGTTCACAGGCTCGTTCCGCGAGCGTATCACGGCACGTCCGGGAGAGACGATTTCGGTCCGTCCCGATCTCTCGCGGGCTCATCTGTTCGATGTCGAAAGCGGCCGGCGCGTCGGCTGAGCCCCTCGCTGCCGTGTCGCGCCGGGATCACCGCAGGCGGAGAAAAAGGTGAAGATCACCGATTTGAAATGCGCCGTCATCGGCGAACATCCGGTGGTGCGGATCGCGACGGACGAAGGTATCGACGGCTTCGGCCAGGCCGAATTCTGGAAGCCGTTCCTGAAGCCGCAGATCCTCGGCCTGCGCGAGTTCATCCTCGGCGAGGACCCCACCGACGTCGAGCGGGTGATGCTGCGCATCCGCCAGCGCGGCGCCTTCAAGCCGTTCGGCAGCGCAGTCAGCGTGATCGAGACCGCGCTCTGGGACATTGCCGGCAAGGCGGCGGGCGTGCCGGTCTACAAGCTGTTGGGCGGCAAGGTGCGCGACCGCGTCCGCGTCTACAATGGCGGGGTGCGCTTCCCATTCCGGGGCTACGACCCGGAAGACTATGCCGAGGACATCCGGCGCATGAAGGCCTCGCCCGAGGGCTTCACCATGATCAAGCAACCGATCGGCTTTCACAGCGCCATGAAGTCCCGCGTGCCGGGCTTCCATTACGGGGAAGCGCAACGCGAGGGCTCGCACGGCATGCTGGAGCGCGGCCTGATCACCGAGCGCGGCTTCCGCCACATCGTCGCCTGCGTCGAGGCGATGAAGGAGGCGGCCGGCGACGCGATCGGTCTGGCGCTCGACTGCGGTCCGGGCTGGACCTTCAAGGACGCGCTGAAATTCGCCCGCGCGATGGAGCCGCACGATCTGCTCTGGCTGGAAGACCTGCTGACCGGCGATTATTCGCCCTACGTCCATGCCGAGATGTATCGCGACCTGACGACGGCGACGTCCGCGCCGATCCACACCGGCGAGCAGATCTACCTGCGCCAGAACTTCAAGCCGTTGATCGGGATGCGGGCGGTCGATGTGGTCGGGCCCGATCCCTGCGATGTCGGCGGTATCGCCGAGCTCAAATGGATCGCCGAATATGCCGATCTGCACGGCATCCTGATGGCACCGCACGGCACGGCGAACGGTCTGCTGGGATTGGCGGCGCTGGTCCAGGTCTGCGCCACCTTGCCGGAGAATTTCGTCGCCTTCGAATACCCGATCGCCACGCCGCCCTGGTGGGCCGAAATCGTCGAGGGATTGCCCTCGCCGATCGTCGAAAACGGCTTCGTTTCGGTGCTGGAGCGGCCGGGCATGGGCGTCGATCTCATTCCCGAGGCGGCGAAGCGCTATCTGGGCGACGAGGACGCCGGCTTCTTCGACTAGCGGAGGCGCCTTGCGTGACGGCTATGCACTCGGCGGGAGCTTTCCGATAATGCCGAAAAGGGCGGACGGTCTCGATTCGACACACAGCCTCGGATGGAAGCCGATTCTCGTGATTCTATCGTCACGGGAGGGCCTTGCCGGTGGTTGCGCCGCCGCAAAGGCCGTGATGATCATGCAACACTTGCCCGCTGTCATAGTTCTGATAGATGAGCTGAAATAGAGAAAAAAGGTGATATAATTCAATAATTTGTACGATTTTCAGTGAGCTTTTAATTGCCGTTTCGCGCTTCTGCGACCGTTCGATGCGGAGAATAGCGTTGTCTTCACCAGGAGCCATCGCTATGCCTCTCTTAGGGTTGCTGAGGGGGCGATCGAATGAACCGCAGTGCCGTCGCTTTGATTGTCTTGCTGTCGCTGGCGGGATGCGCATCTTCTTATGTCCCATCCGGCGGACCGAAGGCCGGGGCAATTCGCAACACGACGCTTGCGCCGTCCGGCCATCCGGTTCCGGTGGTCGATCTTTCCGTCGCCTCCTACTACATGGTGCCGCTGCCGCCCGAGATGGACGCGAGCGCTGAGGAACGCCGGCACGCGCCGCGGGGCGACCTCTCGCGACTTGGCCGGGCCGGCTACAACGCGACGCGCCTGCGCCCGGGCGACGTCATCGAAGTGACCATCTTCGACACCGGCGAAGAAGGCCTGTTTGCCTCGACGGCGAGCCGATCGCTGGCCCTTGGCCGCTTCACCGTCGACCCCTCCGGATTCGTGACGCTGCCCTTCGTCGGTCGCCAGCGGGTGGTCGATTCCTCGCCCGCCGCTTTGCAGGACCAGATCGTCAACGGCCTGCGTGGATCGGCGGTCAATCCTCAAGCCGTGGTCAACGTCGTCGACAAGCCCGGAGCGGTCGTCACGGTCGATGGCGCGGTGCGCTCACCGGGTCGCTTTCCCATTTCGGGGGGCGTAGCCGTGCTCGACGCCATCGCTCTGGCCGGCGGTGCGCAATCCAAGCCGGAGGAAACCACGGTCACGGTCGAACGGGCCGGACGCCGCGCGTCGGCAGCGCTGGACCAGGTGCTCGCGTCGACCTCGCAGAACATTTCGCTCGCGCCCGGAGATCGTATCTTCCTCGGCGCACCGGGCGAGGAGGAAGCCGGGGAGAAGGCGTCCTATACCACCTACGGCGCGTTCAAGAGCGCCGGAGAGTTCTCTTTCGAGCCCGGCGAGTTGACACTCGACAAGGCGATCGGCCGCGCCGGCGGACTGCGCGACGACCAGGCCGATCCTCTTAACGTCTATCTCTTCCGCACCCAGAAGGTGCCCGCCGTCGCCACGGCGGCGAGTGCCGGCAAGAGCCCGGGAGAACCGGTGCCGGTCGCGCTGCAGCCGATCATCGTCAGGGTGAACATGAAGGATCCGGCGAGTTTCATCCAGATGCAGAGCTTCAAGATGCTCGACGGCGACATCCTCTATGCCACCAATGCCAAATCGGTGGACTGGGCGAAATATCTGAATGTCCTCAAGCAGCCGCCCCAGTTACCGGCCGCACCCGCGCCGGGCGGTTCTTCCTGAAGGCTGCAGGCACTGACCAGCGGCGGCGCCGAGAGTCAAACAGCCGACGGCGGCGTTCGCCCTTAGGCCGGCTCGGCGTCGACCACCAGCGCCGTTACGTTGTCCGGCACCTGGGCGATGAGAGCGTCCTGCACCAGGAGTTCCACCGCGCGCTCACGATCCTGGTTGATCAGGATCTCGGCGATGGACCGTTCCGGCAACGCCCGCACCAGAGGAGCGGAACAGAGCAGAAAGCGGTCGTGCGGGCGCAGATCGTCGCCGAACGCATCCAGGAGAACCGAAGTTTCCGGGCCGCCGACCGAACGCGACAGGCGCCGCCGCATGCCGACCGCCACATGATCGCGCGTCAGGCCGCGCATCATGCCGTCCCTCAAGAGATAGCAGCGCGCATCGCCGGCCCAGAGAACCGTGAACTGGTTCGCGGTCTGGGCGAGCAGGACCACGCTCGCGCCGCCGGACGGGGCGTCGGGCGCTGCCGCGATGCCGTCGCGCGATTGCGCCGCCCGGATCAGCGTGTGCACCCGCCCGAACTTGCCTTTGATGTCCGCGACGAGTTGTTCGAGCACTTCATGCGGCGCGATCTCGTCCACGGCGGCCGCGACCGCCTGCGCGGCCCGTAGCGCGGCGCGATCGCCGCCAATGCCGTCGACCACGGCCATGATCGTCGGGCGGCCGCGCTGCACGGCGACATCGGCATGAAGAGACGAGCGCAGTCCCGGATGCTCACCGAGCGCCGACACCAATCGAAGCGGAGGACCGGTCGCCTCGGTCGCGGCAGGGTATGTCGGCGCGGATCCTGAACCGCCCGTTGTCGGCTGCCCGAAGCCCTCGTCCGGTTGGCCTGTGCTGGTCGAGGCGCCGTTGCCGGAGGGTGCTGGCGCGCCGTTCTGCAATGGCCGATGCCGTTCCGGTGTAGACCGGTTTGGCGTGTGGCCGGAGGACAGAAGGTCGAGGAACGCGCCTGGTGCCGGCAGTCCCTGGGTGGTGAAGCCGGTCGGCCAGCCACGCGGACCGCGTTCGGTCCACCATGCCGATACCGCGGCGGACGGACGTGACCCACGGCCGGCGGCGCGCGGCGGGCGCAGGCGGCGCAGCTTGTCGCGGAAGACGATGAGATCGAAATCCGGCCACAACGCCGTTTCGGCCATTGCCTCCAAGGCGGTGAACCACGTGCCGTCGTCGGCGACACGCTGAGGATCGATGGCGGCGTCGAGCCGGGCCGCGGCGACGAGCGGAAAGCAGCGGCCGATACGATCTTGGCTCGGCAGCAGCACACCGGCCATGCCATGCGGCCCGCAAAGCCCGGCGGCCAACGTGAAGCGCCAGGGCGGCGCGGCGAGAAAGCTGTCCCGCCAGGCCTCGCCGAGCGCTTGGCGGCTGGCTGCCATGCCTTGCCGCAGCCAGTCGTCGAACGCGCCGAGAAAACGCGGGTCGAGGTCGGCGGAAACGAAGTCGCCATGCGTCGGCACCTTGCCGAAGAATCCCGGATGACCGGCTTCCACCTGGTCTTCCGCCTTGCGGGCGCGACGGCCGATCATCCTCCGCCTCCCGCCGGCGAGTGGCCGGCGAACCAGCAGCGCGTATGTACCCGATCCTCTAGAACTGCGACGGACATTGGAACTCGCTCAGAGCCGGCAGCTCGAAAGGATTGAGGACGGAGCCGAACTGCACGTCGAAAACGGCCTGGCGTCCGCCATCGTCGAAACGCGCGCGCATCAAGTCGTCGCGACGCGAAACGATCGTCGCTTCGTCGAAGATGCGGAAGGGTGACCAGTCGCCGTTGCGTGTCATCGCCTGGCTGATATCGCCCGGCTGGAAGGCGATGCGCGACTGGTTGTCGGTCTCGCTCGACGGCCAGCGGATCGTCTTGCCGACCTTTGGGCCGTGATAATAGACGACCCGCTCGTCCTCGATCTCCAAGAGGACCGCATTGGCATTTTCCGACAACGACACCGGCTCGACGTTGATCGCCACCGACGGTTCGTCGCTGTTCGGCGGAAAGAAGGCGCGGCGGATCTCGTCGGCGCGTTCGAATTCGGCGATCGCCTGCGCTTCGAGGCCGTCGGTGCCGAAGGTCCCGCGCCATGTCCAAGGGCTCGCGGTGGTATCGACGAAGGGAGCGAGCCGCTCCTCGAAGAACGTCGCGAAAAGCCCTTGTGGCCCGAACAGGCGAGTGAAGTCGGCGAGCGAGACATCGTCCGGCGAATCGCGCGTGAACGGATAGCGGTTGGTGACGGCGGCAGAGCACAGATCCGCTCCGCCGCTCGCCCACGCCTCGCGCGCGCTCGTGCGGGCGGTCTTCACCGCCAGCGCGCTGACATCGGCGGAGAGCCCCGCCATCCACGTGGCGACCGGCTCGGGCAGGCGGCGAGCGGTCTGCAGCAGGTCCTGGTTCGCCTTGGTGAGTTCGCCGTCCGCGTTGAAGACCTCGGCCACGGCCGCCGTGGAGGTCGAGGCGCGGGAGAGCTGCTGATAGATCGTATCGAGGAGCGGCTGGAGCGCAGCGATCTGCGACGGACCGGCGCCGTCGGCATCGGGCAAAGCCGCGTCACCCTCCTGCCCGGTCTGGTCCGGCCCCGCCAACGCCTCGCGCAACGGACCATAGGGATCGGGCGCATTGGCGAGGGCCAGCGGCGAGGTGGCACCCGCGGCTGCGACCGCTCCGGCCGCATCGGCAACCTCGACGGCATCGCCATCTGCCGCGACGGGCCGAAGGTCGGTGGCCTTGGCAACGGCTTGGGCGAGGGACTCGACCGGGCTCGGATCGCTCGCCAAAAGCCGCGCCGTCTCGGTCTCTTCCGCCAAGGTCTGTCCGGGACGCACTCTCATGTCGCTGAGAAGTCCCGACCAGCGCTGCCGAAACGTGTCGAAGTAGATGTCGAGCGCCGCACTCGAGACCGCATCGATGGTCGTCGGCTGCACCGCGGAAGAGGAGCCGCGGACCCAGGTTTCCTTCAGGGCCTCGCTGGCGGCATCGCCGATGAGCGGCAGGACGGCCATGCGGTAGCCGTCGCCGGTATAGAGCCCGTCGATACCCTCGCGCAGACCCGCGTCGGACGCCCGTTCGAAGGCGCGTTCGCCGACGGGGCCCAAGGCATCGGCCGGCACGAAGGGACTGAGCGATCGCGCCACGGGATCGGCCGCGAGAATGTCGAAGGCGCGCTGGGCATAGCTGCGATCGGCGATCTTGGCGCGCACCTCGGCGATCAACTGGGTATCCAGGGTGAGCGGCGGCAGAGTTCCCGCCACCATGGCCCGCGTATGGGCGACCAGCGCATCGCGTACGGCGGCGCGCCCCTCCTCGGGATAGAGCTCGGCAAACAGCCGTTCCGACTGCGAGGCGACATAGTCGGGATCGAGGTCGCCGAGGCCGCCCAGCATCCCGTAGAGCTTCAACGCATCGAACAGGGCGTTGGGATCCTCGCTGTCGCGCATCGTGGTCTGGAGCTGCACCAGCAGCCGCGGCAACAGGAGCGCGTTGAGCGCGCGCTGGTAGGCGGCGCGTTGACGGCTTTCGATCTTCGGCCGCTGGTCGAGCCCGAAGCTGGCCGGCCACACGCGGGCCTCCTCGAAGCCGTCGTCGACGGCGGACAGGCTGTTGAGGGCGGGCAGAACGCGCAGGAAGTCGGCATCGTCGACATCCTGGATCGGGATGCCCTTGACCGCGTCCTGATAGGCGTCGATCCGCTCCTCGGCCTGGGCCAGTGCCGCGGTGTTGCGAAAATAGGTGAGGGTCCAGCTCGTGAGCACGAACGCCAGGAGGACGGCGGCCGCGCCATAGGCGATCCGGCGCACCATGCGCTGGCGCGACGACAGCCGCCGATCGCGATTGACGAGCGCCGCCTCGCCGAAGACGACGTCCTTGAACAATCGGGTGAGAAAGTAGCTGCGGCGCATTCGCGGGATCGGCTGGGCGGACAGGGCGCGCTCGCTCTCCGTCATCTGGGTTCCGGACGCGAGATAGACGCCGCGCACCAGCGGCGCCTCCACCAGCTTCGAGCCCGAGCAGAGCTCGACCAGGATCTCGTGCACCGTATCCTTGAGTGCGGACAGCTCGGCGGGAAAACGGAAGATGCGGCCGCGCACCGCGACGTCCGGCTCCTGCTGCAGGCGCTCGATGAGCATCGAGCCGATGCGCTCCTGTAGGAGAGAGAATTCCTCGAGAAAGCGCTCGGGCAGGTCCTTGGCCTTGTCGCAGTCGGCCAGGTCGAAGGTCATGCCCCAGACCTGCTCGCGGTCGGACCGGTTGAACCCGTCGAAGAACTCGATGAAGCCGGTCAGCAGGTCGGCCTTGGTCAGAACCAGATAGGCCGGAATGCGGGCCTTCAGCACCTCGTCCATCTCGTTGAGGCGCTTGCGGATGGCACGCACCTCCTCCAGCCGCGCATCGGGGTTGCGGCCGACGAGATCGGCGATCGACAGGGTGATCAATACCCCGTTGACCGGCTGCGAGCGGCGATATTTCCGCAGGAGATTGAGGAAGCCGTCCCAACCGGCCTTGGCCGCGCCGGAAAGATCGTCCTGGGTGGTGTAGCGCCCGGCGGTGTCGACCAGGATCGCCTCCTCGCAGAACCACCAATTGCAGCTTCGCGTACCCGCCATGCCGCGGGCCCCTTCGCCTTCCGCCATGCCGAGCGGGAAGGTCAGGCCGGAATGGGTGATGGCGGTCGTCTTGCCGGACCCCGGCGCGCCGAAGAGCACATACCAGGGCAGTTCGTAGATATAGCCCAGGCGCTTGCGCGTCACCCGGCGCAACAGGGCCAGAGCCTGCCGCAATTGGCTGCGGATTTCCTCGACCTCGGCCGACCGCTCGCCCTCGGCCAGCGCCTCGGCATCCTGTTCGATGCCTTCGACCAGGTCCTTGTCGCGCTTGCGCGACCGGAAGAAGGAAACGATCAGGTAGATCAGCCAGAGGGCAACGACGACGCCGATCGCGATGAGGCGGTTGCGGACGCTCGCCAGCGGCTGGAAATCGCCGAACTTGAGGAGATAGCCGTAGAACCAGATGACGAAACCGATCGCCACCACCCAGATGAGCGACAGGAACCGGCGGCCGATGAAGCCGGAATAGGCGTCGACGTACGATCGGATCGTATAGAAGTAGCTGAGCGGGTTCATTGGGTCTCGCCTCCGCCTTCAAGGGCGGGCGGAGCTGACGCGTCCGGTTGATCGAGGGGAGCGGCTTGCGGTTCTTGATCCGGCGCGGGCGTGCCCGACGCCGTCTGGTTGAGCCGGGCTGCGGCATCGGTGAGGACGAGAATCTCGGTGCGTCGGTTCATTTCCCGACCCTCGGGCGTATCGTTGCTGGCGAGCGGATCGCTGTCGGCCCGCCCTTCCGTGGTGATCGCGTCCGGTCCCGTATAGAGGGTCAGAATGTCGCCGACGGCTTTCGCGCGGGCCTCCGACAAATCCCAGTTCGACGGAAACTGGACCGTCCGGATCGGCACGTTGTCGGTGTAGCCGACGACGACCGCCTTGAAGCCCTCGGACGACAGCGCGCCGCCGATGCGTTGAAGAAGGCCGCGGAAGTCCGGGTTCACTTCGGCGCTGCCGGTCTCGAACAGGCCGGAATTGGCGATGCGAACCCGCAGGCGGCCGTTGGCGTCCGAGAGCGTCACGAGGCCGGCATCGACCTCCGGCTGGAGAAAGGCCAGCAGATTGTCGAGATGGCTGGGCTCTTTCGGGGCCTCGGGCTGTTCGACCACGGCGGGAGGAGCCTCGGGCTCTTCGCCTGCCGCTGCTTCCTCCTGCGGCTCCTCGGGTTCGGCCGGATAGGCAACGGCAGCGAGGCTCGGCGCTTCGTTCGGCGGCAGATCCGCCAGCCGGCGCGCCGTCGCATCGGAGTCCTGGTTCAGCCAGAGCGTGAACAGGAGATAGCCGAGCCCCAGCGCCAGCACGAGACAGGCCAGCAGCGTCCACAGAACCGTGGCGGTGCGCAGCGGCTTGTGGCGCGCCACGACGCCCCGCCAATGCGGCGAGAGCTCGCGCTCGAAGACGCCGTACTGGCCGAGCAGGGTGCGGTAGAGGCTTTCGCGGATACGCTCCAGCTCCAGCGTGCCGCGCGGCGACACCCGCGTGCGCCCTTCGAAGGCGAGCGACAGGCAGAGATAGATGAGGAGAAGCAGATCCTTGTTGGCGCCCGGGCTCTGATGGAAATAGTCGAGCAGGTCGAAGACCCGGTCGCCGCCGGTGACGTCCATGTGAAAGGTGGAAACGAGGCCGGACCGGGCCCAGCCCATCCGTTCGCTCCAGGGCTTGGACAGGATCACGTCGTCGATCGTGGCGCAGACGACGTAGTGGGCCGCGCGTGTTCTCTCCGGGCTGATGCGGGCGCTGGCCAGATCGCGCTCGTAGCGCCGCACGGCATCGACGACGGCCGGACGCATCTCCTCCATATTGGGCGCGTTCGTGCGCTGGCGCAGCTCGTGGGCCAGATTGAGGAGCGGCGCGGCGGACGCGACGAGGACGGGCAC
This sequence comes from Consotaella aegiceratis, assembly GCF_036541425.1. Classification (NCBI taxonomy): domain Bacteria; kingdom Pseudomonadati; phylum Pseudomonadota; class Alphaproteobacteria; order Hyphomicrobiales; family Aurantimonadaceae; genus Consotaella; species Consotaella aegiceratis. Next base: position 16,619 of record NZ_JAZHFT010000001.1, on the reverse strand, counting down.
CTCTTCGCCGCCGAAACGGAAATCGCGCATGATGGCGGCGGCCGACCAGCCCGTCGCCGCCAGACGCGGCTCGGACTGTGCCCCCGCCTCTTGGCCAGGCGCCAAAACGTCGTCGAAACCCATATCGTTCGGTGCAGCGGCGCCGTTCGGCTCACCGCCGGCGTTCGAAGCATTCGGATCGCGCGGGGAGGGAAGGTCGCTCATTCTCGCAGCGCCCACAGTTCCATTTCAAGGTTGGGGAAGTCGCCCGCCAGATGCAGCGCGATGGCGGCCGAGGTGTCGAGCTGGCGCCAGAGTGGCGATCCGGTGTCGAGCTCGAAATAGACGCGGCCGGAGCGGTAGGGGAGCTGTCGGGGCAGTACCGGCAGCGGACGCACGGGGATGCCCGGCAGGGCCACGTTGACGAGCTCGACGATGCGCTCGACCGGCCCGACCTTGATCTGCGCCGGCAGCTTGCGGCGGATCTCCTCGCCCGGCATGTCGGCGCCGACCACCAGGACGAAGCCTGCACTGGCCAGAAGCGAGCGATCCGGGATCGTTCCCACGCGGACGCCATGGCGACGTTCGACCAGATCGATGGCGACGGCGGTCTGCTCGAGGACGGCCGAAAGGGACGTGCGCAGATCGTCGAAGACGGCGGCGAAGGTCGTCTTCAGGTCGTCGTGCCGATAGGGCGGGAACTCGGCGGCGCGCTTGTCCTCGGTGGTGAAGGTGGCGAGTTCGCCGGCCAACCCGATGCAGAATTCATAGAAGGCGAGCGGATGCAGCCGCGTCGCGTTCGCCGCGATGTGGGCCAGCATCGGATCGGCGCGGTTGAGAATCTGCAGGAGGAAGAAGTCGCCGACTTCGGCCGTGCCGCGGATCGTCGGGTCGCCGATGCGGTCGGCAATCGCCTCGGCGCGGTGGCGCACGATGCCGAGAAGCTCGCGGATCAGCTCGCCGAGACGCGGCTCGGCCCCGCAGTTGAGGCTCGGCGCCAGATAGTCGGGATCGAGGATGACGGCCCGGTCGGAGCGAACCTCGACGACCCGCGCTAGTCCGATGAGATCGTAGCCGGCCAGCTCGTCACCGGTTTTCAGGAAACGCAGATTCAGCCGGGAGACATCGATCGGCGCGATGAAGTCCGTGTCGAGATTGGCGTCGGATGCCTCGAAGTTGGAAGCGGCGAGCCTGGCGCCGGACTGCGCCTCGCCGGCTTCCATGACGGAATAGGCGCGGCCGGGGCGCCGGCCAGGCAGCGCCAGATAGACGATTTCGTTCTTCGCCGTCTCCTCGAGCGCGATCGGTGGAGGCAGATCGGTATCGCCTGGTGCCTCGAAAGGCGTACCGTCGGGCAGGATTCCCCGGATGCCGGACAGGGAGAATTGGCCGACGGCAAGCGCGCCGTGGTCGATCGCGATCTCGGAGACGCCCCAGGGATAGGCCACGGTCTCCTGGACCGAGGTGCGCACGAGGCGCTCCGTCCAGCGGTCCGCCTGCTGGAAGTGTTGCACGCGAAGGAACATGCCCTCGCTCCACGCGACGCGGTTTTCGTCCTTCATCGTCTTCGCTTCAACCCACCTTCAACGCCACTCGCTGCATCGATGCCCTCGTCGACCGCGACGAGAGACTGCAGAAATTCCTGAACCGAAAGATCGCGGCCGTCGTGCCGGAACTGCGCGCGATAGGCTCGCCAATAGTCGCGGCGCGGCCACGGCAGGACCGTGCCCGTGCCGGCATCCACGCGGGCTTCGAGCGCGCGGGGTTCGAGCCTCGGTCCGAGCTCGCGCAGGAGACGATCCAGCGTCTCGCGCAACGCAGTCTGGCGCCGTGTCAGCGCCGCGAGGCGGGCACCGATGTCGGCCTGCGGCGGAAACGATCCGATCCCGGCGTCCATATCCTCCATGCCGAACAGGCGGCAGACCTCGTCGAGCGAATCCTCGCAGTCGCGCAGCAGGGCGGACAGATGCGGACCGGCGCCGCCGCCGCCAAAGTCTCCTGAAGGACGGGACGGTTCGGCGGGTCGCCGCTCGTCTCGCGGCCGCACGGGGCGATCGGGTCGTTCGGCCTGGGCTGATCCGGTTCTACGCGGCGGCCCCAGAATATCGGCAATGGCCTGTTCCGTGGTGTCGCCGGGAGCGGGGCTTTCGTCCACGACCAAAGGCGATCCACTCGGCTCGCGGTCGGGTTCGGTCGCGGCGGGCTCGTCTTCGTTCGATAGTGCGCGCGGGTCGATGTCTTGGTCCGGTATCGATGGCGACCGGCTCTCCTCAGGACTCGAAGCAGGCGTGTCTCTCGGTTCGGCAAGCTTCGACACGAAATTCGCATCAGCCTCGGGCTGGGAGGGCGCCAGCGCGTCGAAAGCATCGTCGGGAATATCGGGGATGGGGTCGGGGGCGCGTGCGCGGCGGCGCGCCCCCATGCGGGGCACCGCCGTGCTCAGAGCGGGCCGATGCTCGATATTGCTGGCGTAGTCGCCGCCCGTATCGACATTCCAGTCGTTGGGCAAGAGCGGTTGCATGGAGCCCGTCTCCGGCGGTCCGCTCCAGCCGATCTCGACCTCGCGGGAGGACGGCGCGGCGAAGTCGTCCCGCCGCGTGGACGAACCTTGGCGTTCGTGGGTCGGCAATCTGTCCTCGTCCCAGGACGCCGTGCCCCCAAGTCCGCTGCCTCGCTGGCGTCCCGGCGCCACGTCGGCCAGGATCGAGGAGATGGTCGGCGCTTCGTCGCTGAGACGCAGATCGGCATCGGGATCGTCGAGATCGGGCTCGGCTTCTCCGTAGAGCACGACCTCGAAGGCGAGCGCACCGAACGCGATGACGGAGCCCGAGCCCAGGCGCGTCGTCTCGCCCTGGCGCAGCAGCGTGTCGTCGACGCGGATGCCGTGGGCGCTGCGATCCTCGACGACGAAGGACTCGCGCTCACGGCTGATGATGCAGTGAAAATCGGAAAGGGTTCCGTCCTGGTCCTCGATCACCCAATCGCAGTCCGGACTGCCGCCGAGGCTCCGGCGCCCGCGATCGAACGTCCAGGGCCGGCGCGGTGCCCGGGCGGCCAGTCCCGCCGTCTGCCGTAGCTCAAGCCGCATGGGAGGCTCCTTTCTGACCGGCTTCCGCCGTGTAGAAAGCCTCGTCGCTGTCGCGCTCCGCCGGAGCCACGCGCGCCCAGCTGTTCCAGCCGAGCCGCGGCTGGGCGGTGCCCGCACCGCCCAATTGGCAGAACGGAACCTGCTCCTTCTTGAGGATCACCTGGACGTCGAAACTCAGACCGATCCCGACGAACAGCCGCGTCAGCGCGACCAGTTCGGCCGCGGGCGCTCCGCCGGGGGCAAAGGCGCAGTAGTCGCGATAGTCCAGCGGCCCGAGGACGATCCGAAAGCCGCTGGACCGGTCCTTCACCGCCGCGCCGGCCATCGTGTTGACGCCGAGCCGGGCATTCGGACCGAGGCTGGTACGGTCATGCTCGGCGACCGTCAGCCAACGCGGACGAAACTGCTCGACCTTGACCGGCACTCCGGTGAACTCGGCGAGCATCGCCCTCAGATTCGAGGCATTGCGGGTGCGCTGCGCGAAGAAGCCGGCGAATCGAAGGATCACGTCGGTCTCGACACCGCTGGTTTCCTTGAGCCGGCGCGTGCCGAAGCCGGTCAGCGAGAACAGGGCCGTCAGAAAGGCGTTGCCCGCGTCACGCCCGCTCCAGCGCAGCCGCCGCGCGAGCCGGTACTTCTCCGCCGACGCAAAGAACAGCTCCGCCAGCCGGGCGCCGAAGACATCGAAGAAGGCCAGCAGCGCATGCGAGCGGTTGCGCTCTTCGCGCATCACCGCTTCATCGTAGGATGGCGGCAAGACGCCGAGCGGCCCGACCAGACCAGAAACCGGCGTGGTCGCGACAATCGTGCCACTGCGGCCTTCTTCCAGCGCTACGGCAACCGGGGCCGGAGCCACGCCGAAGGGCGAGGTGACGCGAACGCCCTCGTCTTCGACCGCCAGGCGGAAGGCCGTCGAGGGTTCGAAAAGGCCCGGCTCCTCGATCAGGCGCCGGCGCAGGCGCGACAGATCGTCCACCGGCTCCGTTCGGGCCGGCATTACGATGCTATCGTCGCGCAGCGCACTCACAGGAGCGGCCTTTCGGCGGCGCGAGCCGGGAACCGGGCGACCGGGCGCGACTGGCCGCGCAGGTGAACGGTAAGCCGGCTATAGCTGTTGATCGCCGTATAGAGACCGAAGAAACGATCGAGCACCGCGCCGAACAGATAGGCCGACGGCCGGTCGATGATCGCGGGATCGAAGGTCAGCTCGATCTCGGTGCCCGGAACCATGCCGCCGCCGGCAATCCGCGCCGTCGCGCTCCTCACCTCGATCCCGGAGATCGCGTCCACGATCTGGCGGGTCTCCGGCGTGTCGCGGAAGGCATAGAGCTTCAGGACGTCCTTCAACGCGCCGCCGCCGCGATCGGCCAGAGACAGATGATTCAGAAGCAGATGCGATGCGAGCCGCCAGTTGCGGCCGTTGGTATCGGCGAGGCGAACGGACGGTGTCGGCGGCAACAGCGCCTCCACCGCGCCGATCCCGTCGGTGCTGTCCACCATCTCGAGCCGCGGATGGCCGCCACCGAACGGCAGGTGCTCGGGCAGGTCGCGGTTGAGGCAGAGCGTCTCGACACTCGCCACCGCGTCGAGAGGACCGGTCGTCCGCCGCGCTTCGTCGACGAAGGCGATATCGACGTCGCTGGTGCGGTCCTCCTCGTCGAACCGGCGGGCGATCTGCCAGAAGACGGGCGGACCGGAGGCGCGCATACGCCCGAAGAAGGGCTGGCATCGATGGCTGGCGCCGCTCCGCTCGTTGATCGTCACGCTGTCGATGGAATGGATCTCGCGCGTCTTCTGACGGCGCGAGTCCGGTAGCAGGCGATACTCGGTGCGGGTTCCGTCCACGGTAATCGGCTCGCAGTTCTGGCGAAACAGATTGACGACGGGACAGGCGTTGAGAACGAAGTCACGGGCCGAGACGGACTGTTCCAGCGCACTGTCGGCCTGGTCGAGATAGATGAAGACCTCGACGGCTTCTCCGCTCCACGCGTCGAGGCCGAGAACGTCGAGGAACAGAAACTTCTGCGGCAGCGCGAAAAACTCGGTGAGAAGCCGGTATCCGATGAAACTCGAAGCGGGATAGGGCAGCATCGCTTCGTCCTCGGCAAAGCCGATCGGTCTGAGCTTCGACGCCGGCAGAAGCACCGGCTCGGTGTCGCCCGAGTGCCGCGCCAGGGCGATGCCCAGCGTATGGTTCATCAACAGCTCGGCAAGCGCGCTCGCCTGGCGCCAGGGCGCGGCCAGGAACAGCCGGAGCCGGTCGAGGCCGAGACCGGCGATGCCGCCTTGGCCACTGCGGGCGCGCAGCGACAGGCGAAGACAGGAGGCGGCGCCGCGGTGCGGGCTTGCCGGTGCATCCAGCGGCTGGCCCGCGAGCGTCGCGGCCGTCAGCGTGATCGGAGCCACAGGAACGTCCTGCGTGGTGCGGAATCGGCAGCTCTCCCCGCCCACCGGCTCGGCACGGATCTCGGAATGGCGCGGGATCAGGCGCACATTCGCAAGATTGGCGTCCGGCTCGAAATGCACCACGGACATGGACGGAATCGGCGCCAGATAGTGCGGGTAAAGCGTTTCGAGCAGACCGTCGGTGAGTTCGGGAAACTCGTCGTCGAGCTTCTGGCGCACGCGGGCCGCCGAATAGGCGAAGCTCTGCACCAGCCGCTCCACATGGGGATCGTCAGCCACCTCGCCTGTCAATCGCAGACGTCCGGCCACCTTCGGAAAGGCGGCGGCAAAGCGGGAGGCCCGCTGGCGAAGCGCGTCCAGTTCCTCGTTGTAGCGTGCGAAGAAACCGTCAGTCACCGGGCGCCTCGAGCTCGATGCGGTTGGTGGAAGGGTCGACCATCGATTCGAGCCGGATCGGCGGCATCGCCTCGTTCACCCGGAAGCTTGCCTGAATGCGCATACGCAAGGCGCGATCGCTGTCGTTGCGGCTCTTGAGGACGGTCACCTGGACGCTGGTGAGCCGGGTCTCGAACAGTTCGATGCGCCGTTCGATCGCCCGCGCGAAACGCGTCTTGGCGGCCGGCGAGCCCAGGCTGGCGCCGACGAACCCTTCGATGCCGAAGGCGGTGAGCGCACTGTCGAGATGCGGCCGGTCGGACGGTGGCGAGACCGGCGGCTGACGCGTGTTGAGCAGCGCTTCCAGGTCGCGGCGGATCGCTTCGCGCAGGCGGCGCAACTCGTCCACCGGGCGTAGCGGCGGGTCCTCGACGCGGTCGGGTTCGGCATCGAGCAGACGGTCGAGCAGAGGCTGCGAGACGCTGCTGCGACCGGGCATGAAACGGTCGAGAGGATCAGCCACGGCGTGCCTCCGCCGCGCTGTTGCCGACCGTGGCCGAGGCGAGGGTTTCGAGTTCGTGCGCAGCCATCAGGGCGTCGCCCGAAAGGAAGCAGCGCTGACCGCGTCCGGCGGTGATCCCGCTCGGGCATTCGTCCCATACCGTCTCGCGCCCGAGCCGCAGCGCGGGCTCGTCGCCGGTGCCATGATAGATCATCGGCAGGAGAACCGGTCCGACGCTGCCGTCCGTGAGGCCGAGTTCGGCCGGCCGGAAGGCGAGATCGCGCGGCCGAGTCATCGGCGCGATGGTGAGCGTCTGGATGCGCTCGAAGTCGATCCACAGATAGGCGCCACCGGAACTGAGCGCTTCCAGAGCGTGAGGAATGCGGTCGTCGCAGTCGCGAAAGTCCTCGACCAAGGCGCCGTTCACCGTCATCGGCCGGACGCCGCGCGCCGCCTCCAGAGCCTCCAGCGCGGCGAATGCGGCCTTCGCGTTCGCGTCGCGATGGGCGATCGATAGCTTCAGCGCGAGCTGATCACGCTCGCTCGGGCCGCCCGGAAAATCCGGCACGGCGCCGGTTTCGAAAAAGGCGTCGCGCGCCGCCATGGCGCGCAGCTCGGCCCTGAGGCGGGCCAGACCGACCGCCTCCTCGGGATCGAGCGACGTCGCCACGGCACATTGCTTGTCGGCGCGCTCATAAGCACCGGCGAGCACGAGAAGATCGATGAAGAGGCCGCGCGCCGTGCGGTCCTGCGGGGCTTCGCGCACTGCGGCGCCGGCATGCTCGATCGCTGCCGCGAGAGCATTTTCGTCAAGATAGTCCGCGATCGCGCCGGCAATCGTCATGCGAAGATCCTTTCCTGGGAAGCCGCCTCGCTGGGTTGAGGCCGACCGGCCTCGGTCTCCGCGACGAGGTGGAAGCTCGTCGTGACGTCATCGAGCTGGAAATGCGGTTGCAGGCGCACGGTACACATGTAGCTGCCCGGCTTTCCGGGGATGTCGCCGACCTCGATGCCGGCCGAACGCAGAGGAAAGCGCGTGCGCAGTTCGCTACTGGCGTCGTCGTTGCCGAGCGTATAGCCCGCCAGCCAGTCCGCCAGCCGGCGCTGGATGGTCGCGGCGTCGGAAAGGCGTCCGATCTCGTCGCGCAGGATCACCTTGAGATAATGCGAGAAGCGCGACGCGCAGAGCACGTATTGCAGCATCGCGGCCAGCCGTGCGTTCTGCCTGGCGCTCTCGCTGGAATGGTGCGGCGGCGCGTGCAGCGACTGGTTGGAATTGAACACGACGCCGGACGACAGGTAGGTCGTCTCGATCGGCACGATGCCGAGATCGGACAATTGCTGCGCCTGCCGGATGGTCAGGCGGGCCTCGACCGGCGGCTGGGCGGACAGGCCCCCGCTTTCCGTTCCGAAGTCGTAGGGCGAAAGGTCGTTCGCTCCGAGCATCCCGCCGTCGACCCGGTCCTGGCTGACACCGCGCAGGTCGGCGAACCAGCCGGTCTCGATGAAGGTTCGGATCACGACCACCGCAAAAGCGAAGGCGCCATTGCCCCAGAGAAGCGTCGAGGCGTCGGCGGCGATCGTCTCGCGAAACGGAAACCCGTCGTCGCGGCGCCGGTCGTAGGCGCGATGCGGCGGACGCAGAAGGACGCGCGGCGCCACCAGCCCCAGAAAGCGCGCGTCGTCGTGGGATCGCAACGCGGTCCACCGGATCATCGAAGGATCGCCCTGCGCCTGCGCCAGATTCTGCACGCGGTTGAGGTCGCGAAAGCTGCCGAGGCCCGCGGTTCGCGCCGAGGCTCCGGCCACGACCGGGCAGAATGCGGCGGCGGCGACGGTGGCAACGGCGGTCAGCATCCCCACCGTGTCGCCTTCGCCGTTTTCGCCATCCGGAGAGACCATGTAGTCCGCGACCAGAAGGCCGAACGGCTCGCCGCCCGGCGTACCGAATTCCCGGCTGTAGACGAGTTCGAACAGGTGGCTCTGATCGAACTCGCCCGCTCGTTCCAGACTGCGTTCCAACTCGCGGCGGCTGGCCGAGATGATGCGGACCTTGACCTCCTCGCTGCGCGCCGCCGTGCGCACGACCAGCGCCAGGCCGCGCCAGCGCGCTTCCATCTCCATCACCCGCGGGTGATGGAGAATGGCGTTCACCTGGCGTTCGAGCGCAGCATCGATGCGCGCGATCAGCCGGGCGACCTCGCTTCGCCATTCAGAGACGCAGGTCCTGTCCATGCCGCTCTCCCTGCGCTGGGCCGTGCCGCCCTGGGGCGCTCGGCGCCGAGCGAAACCCCTAGCTCTTCGAGGGAATGCGCGCGACCATGCGCAGCGACGTCGTCAGCTCTTCGAGCTGCAGCCACGGTCGAAGATGGGCGATGGCGTTGTAAGAGCCCGGCCGCCCCGGCACCTCGCGAACCTCCACGCGCGCTTCGCGCAACGGATAGCTCGCGCGAGACTCCTCGCCGGCGTCCTCGTTGGCGTTGACGTAGTTGGAGATCCACCGATTGAGCCAGTTCTCGACGTCGTCGGCTTCCATGAAGGAGCCGATCTTGTCGCGCCCCATCACCTTCAGATAATGGGCAAAACGTGACGTCGCCATCATGTAGGGAAGCCGTGCCGAGATCGCCGCGTTGGCCGTGGCGCTGGGCAGGTCGTAGATCTTCGGCTTGTGGGCCGTCTGGGCTCCGAAGAAGACCGCGTAATCGGTGTTCTTGTAGTGCGAGAGCGGCAGGAAACCGAGCTTGCCGAGTTCCGCCTCGCGACGGTCGGTAATCCCGACTTCGGTCGGGCATTTCAGGTCCATGTCGCCGTCGTCGCTGGCGAAGACGTGGGTCGGCAGGTTTTCCACCTTGCCGCCGTTTTCGGCGCCGCGGATCGCCGTGCACCAGCCGCTTCTGGCAAAGGCGTCGGTCAGCTTCGTGCCCATGACGTAAGACGCGTTCATCCAGCAATAGTGCTCGTGCGGCAGTTCGGCGCCCTTCGAACCATCGGTCTCGTCGAAGGCGAATTCGTCGATGCGCACCGTCTCCGGGCTATAGGGCATGCGCGCGAGGACCCGCGGCATGGCGAGCGCCACGAAGCGGGAATCGTCGCTTTCGCGGAACGAGCGCCATTTGGTGTATTCGACGGTCTCGAAGATCTTTTCGAGGTCGCGCGGCCGAGCCAGGTCGCGAAAGTCGTTGAAGCCCATCATCTGCGGGCTGGCACCCGCGATGAACGGCGCGAAAGAGGCCGCCGAGATCGCCGAAATGCCCTGCAGGAGCTGCACGTCCTCGAAGGAATTGTCGAATTCGTAGTCGCCGACGAGAGCGCCCATCGGCTCGCCGCCGGGGGTACCGAACTCGTCCTCGTAGATCGACTTGAACAGGAGCGACTGGTCGAATTCCACCGCCTTGTCGAGATCGCGCGTCAGATCCCGCTTGGTCGCGTTGAGAACCCGGATCTTGAGATTGGCGCTCGTCTCCGAATTCTTCACCAGATAGTGCAGGCCACGCCAGGTGCCTTCGAGTTTGGTGAACTCCGGCGTATGCATGATGGCCGCGAGCTGGCGCGAAATGACGCGGTCGATCTCGGCGATCGCCTTGTTCAGTGTGACCGTGAGATTGCGGTCGTAGACGACCGTTCCCTTGAGCGCCTGATCCGTCAGGGTGCGCAAGAGGTTCTCGGCGCGGTCGGGCGTTGTCTGCCGGGTGGCGGAGACGACCTTGGCGAGAAGATTTTCATCCTCGACAACGACCTCGGCCTTCGGCTCCAGTTGCGTTTCCTGGCTCATGTCAGGTCTCCTTCGCCGCTATTCCGGCTTGCTGGCCGCCTCGGCCTGGCGGCGGGCCGAAAGCTCGCCGACAAGCTTGTCGAGGTCACCCTTGTTCTGCAGAACGTCCTCCAGAAGCCGTTCCAGGTCTTCGGAGCGATCGGCCTTGCTCATCAGGTCGCGCAATTCGTTGCGGGCATCGAGCAGCGCCTTCAGCGCGGGCACTTGATTGACCACCGCACCGGGCTCGAAATCGCTGAGGCTGTCGAAGCGCAGCGACACCTGCATGTCGGTGCCGTCGTCTGCCAGCGTATTCTCGACGGCCAGGTTGAGGCCGGGCGTCATGCGGCGCATCACCTCGTCGAAATTGTCGCGGTCGATCTGCACGAACTTGCGTTCGCCGAACGGTTTCAAAGGCTCGGTCGGGTCGCCGGAGAAGTCCCCGAGCACGCCCACCACGAAGGGCAGTTCCTTGACCACCATCGCGCCTTCGGTCTCCACCTCGTACTTGATGTGGACCCTCGGCTTGCGGACCCTCTCCAGCTTCTGGTGAACGCTTTCCATTGGTTCGCTCCTTCAAACGATTGATCGAAGCCGGCGCTTCCGGCCGGGTTCGACGGACGGCCACGCCGTTCTGTCCGCCATGGTCACGATGCCGCCTCGCTGCTTTCGGCCTCGCCTTTCGGCGGCTGGATGCCGGCGGCCGTCAGCACCTGCTTGCGGGTCGCCGGATCGGGCAGCAGTTCGCCGAGCAAATCGGCGAAATCCATCCGACCGCGGCGCACCAGCGTTTCGATCGAAGCCGCGATCGGCGAATGCGGCTCGCTCCGGCGAAAATACCGCGCGATCAACAGAAGCGCTTCGAAGGCATCGTCGCGCGAGCCGATGACGAGTGATCCGATCTTGGGCGACGACATCTCGACCGCGCCCCCGGTGTGGTCTGCGCCGTTGCCCGGCTTCGGCGACGGCGTTCCTTCCACCGGTTGGGGCGCTGCGGCCAACTTGGCGGTGTCGGCCGGCGCGGCCCCCCCTTCCTCGAGATGGGCGAGCACGCGAATGGCGGCGGCCGACTCAGCCAGGACCGTGCGGGTGTTGGAACTCGGTGGCGCATCGGCGCCGCATCGCTCGTCGATCACCGCCACCAGACGATCGAACGCCGCCAGGCATTCCATCGCCTCCTGATGCCGGCCAGCCATCGCGTCGGTTCCGGCTTCGATCACCGCTTCGTCCAGCGCCTCTTTCCGATCCGAATTGTCGCCCCGCTGCGCCAGCTGATAGTCCCACAGGCTGTGTTCGCCGTAGCGCGCGCCCGGAACCAGCGGGGTGAGGCGGACGGGCTGAATGAGGGTGCCTTCGCCACCGATGCCATTCAGGCCGGCCAGCGGCGCCACTTTGTCCTCCAGTTCGCCGTCACCGACCGAGTGCAGGTCGTCCCAATGGCCGGCGGTGAGCGCTTCCATCGCCGCGAAAACGTCGCGCAACCCGGCAAAGCCTTCCAGCCGCAACTGGGCTTCTGCGAGCCAGGCGAGGATTTCAAGGTCCTTGGCGTGGTGCAGCAGAATGTCGGTCGCGAGATCGTAGACCTCGCGCCATTTCGCCGAGAGGCGGATCGGCTCGCCGGGCGCGATCGAACGCTCCTCGCTGCGAGCGGCATTCCGGCTGTCCTTGATCCGGTAGTAGAGCTCCCGCGTCTCTGGCGCGCTGCGCGGATTCCCACCGCAGGGCAACTCGTGCCCGAATGCGGCTGTGACGGTGGGGACATCCAAATGCAAAGTGCAACCTCGGATTACGGCATCGGTCGATCAAGACGTCGTGAAAGGGCGATCTTTCCCGACGGGCGGGCTTTTTTCGACAAAATTTTGTATCGTCAAAAACCCCGGTCCGCTTGTTTTATCGCTGAGATCGCTGGGGTAAAGATAAGTTCGCCAAAAAAAATATCTTGGAAATTTTCGATCTTGCCACATTCTTGAAATAGGCGGGCGCCAAAAGTGGTGCCCCGACTGGCAGGCGAGCGATTTTTTCCATGTCGCGGATCAGTATCGATAAACTTATAGAGAAACTAGACTCGGTTTCCCGAACAAGTCTGGAAAGCGCTGCTGCCATTGCTGCGCGTTCATCTAACGTAACGGTAGATATTGCCCATTGGCTCGCCGCGCTCCTTGAAAATAAGGAAGTTACTGAGCTTTTGGAGCGCTGTCGCGTGTCAGTTGAATCGGCCCGCCGGGAGCTGGCCGCTGCTCTGGACGATCTGCCGCGCGGCGAAGGCGGGTCGCTGACGCTCTCTCCCAATCTCATCCTGTGGGCGCGGGAAGCGTTCACGCTGGCCAATTTGCAACATGGCCGGTCTCGCATATCGCCGGGCGATCTGTTTGCGGCTCTTTTGGACGAGCCGACATTGCGCGCGATCCTGCGGGGAGCGGCGCCGTCCCTCAGATCGCTGTCGAGCGAGGCGTTGGAGGCCGAGCTTTCGCAGGCGCGAGAGGAGGGCGACGGGCCGAGCGCGCTACCGTCGCCCGTCGTCGGGGCCGGCAAGAGTGGCGACGATTTTCTCGCCCTCTACACCCAGGATCTGACGGCGGCAGCTCGCGCAGGACAGATCGACCCGGTGATCGGACGCGAGCGCGAACTGCGGCAAGTGGTCGACGTCCTCATGCGGCGGCGCCAGAACAATCCGATCCTGGTCGGCGAGGCGGGCGTCGGCAAGACGGCCATCGCCGAGGCTCTGGCGCTGGAGATCGTCGCCGGCGCCCTGCCGGAGCGCCTGGCCGACGTACGTCTCCTGTCTCTCGACCTCGGTCTGCTGCAGGCCGGCGCAGGCATCAAGGGCGAGTTCGAGCGGCGTCTACGTGGCGTGATCGACGCCGTGAAGGCCAGCGCCGAGCCGATCATCCTGTTCATCGACGAAGCGCATATGCTGATGGGAGCCGGCGCTCAGCCGGGCCAGGGTGATGCGGCCAACCTCCTGAAGCCGGCATTGGCGCGCGGCGAGCTGCGCACGCTCGCGGCGACCACCTTCTCCGAATATAAGCGCTACATCGAAAAGGATGCCGCCCTTACCCGCCGCTTCCAGGCGGTGAAGGTGGACGAACCCGACGAGGCGCGTGCCGTTGCGATGCTGCGCGGGATCGCCGACCGGTTCGAGGATCATCACGGGGTAGTCATCCGCCACAGCGCGCTGGCGGCAGCCGTCTCGCTGTCGGCGCGCTACATTCCCGACCGCCAATTGCCGGACAAGGCGATCAGCCTTGTCGACACGGCGGCAGCGAGCGTTGCGCTCAGCCGGCACGGCCTGCCGGATCCGATCCGCGCCGCGCAGGCGGAGAAAGAGCGCCTCGATGCCGAACATCGGTGGCTGTCGCGCGAACCCGCCAGCATCGAAGCGAGCGAACGGCTCGCGGCCATCCTTGCCCGGCAGGGCGAGCTCGAGGAGACGATCGCCGAGATCGATCGGCGCTATGAGGCTCAGCGTCAACTGGCCGACGACGCCGATCGTTTGGAAGCGCTTCTGGCTCAGCCCGAGCAAAACACGGCGGGCCCGCGCCTGGACGGACATCGGCCTTCCGACGCCTTGATGAACGGCGATGCGGATGCGGCGTCACACGGCGAACAGGATCGCGGCGCGCTTCAGGCCGCGCTTGCCGATGCCGAGCGGCGGCTCAAGGAGGAGGCCGGTTCCGATCCGCTGGTCCCGCGCGTCGTCGATGGCGATACCGTCGCCGCGGTCGTAGCCCGCTGGACCGGTATTCCGGTCGGCAAGCTGTTGGTCGACGAGATCGCCACGGTCCGTTCCCTGGACGAGCGCCTGAAGGAGCGCATCATCGGCCAGAACGACGCGCTGGAGCGCATCGCGGCCTCGATGCGCTCCGCGCGTGCCGGATTGTCCGATCCGCGGCGGCCGCCCGCAGTCTTTCTCCTGGTCGGCCTGTCGGGCACCGGCAAGACCGAGACGGCGCTGGCGCTGGCCGATCTCCTTTACGGCGGTCCGCAGCACATGACGACGATCAACATGTCGGAGTTCAAGGAGGAGCATAAGGTCTCGATGCTGCTCGGCTCGCCGCCCGGCTATGTTGGCTACGGCGAAGGCGGCGTGCTGACGGAGGCCGTGCGCCGGCGTCCCTACGGGGTCCTCCTGCTGGATGAGATCGACAAGGCCCACCCCGGGGTTCAGGACATCTTCTTCCAGGTCTTCGACAAGGGCATGCTGCGCGACGGCGAAGGCCGCGACGTCGATTTCAAGCACACCACCATCCTGATGACGGCCAACAGCGGCGCCGAGCTCTTGGCGCAACTCGCCGAGGATCCGGACACGATGCCGAGCGGCGACGCGCTCGAAACCCTCATCACCGAGGAATTGAAGAAGCACTTCAAGCCGGCGTTTCTCGGGCGCACCACCATTTTGCCTTACAGGCCGCTGGATCAGGCGGCGCTTTCCAAGATCGTGGCGCTGCAGCTCGACAGGATCCGCGAACGCGTGGACGGGCGCTATGGAGCCGAACTCGTGCTGAGCGATGCGGCTCGCGATCGGCTGGTTTCGGCCGCGCGCGCCAGCGAAATGGGAGCGCGCGTGATCGAGGCGATGATCGGCCGGGATCTGCTGCCCCGGATTTCGAGCCTCTTTCTGCAATCGATGCTCGAAGGTCGCCGGGTTCGCCGCGTGACCGTCGGATACGAAGAGAATTCAGGATTCGGCGTCGAGGCGACGTATGCCGAGCCAGAGGAGGAATTCGTCGGTTCGAAGGACGAACCGACGGATCGCGTGATGACCGACGCCGCTTTGGGCGGACCGGACGCCGCGAAACGCCGTCAGGCCTCCGCGCCCTGACAGGTTTCATCGTGCCAACGAGGACAACAGGAGAGTACGACGTCATGCCCATCTATCTCCAGATCGACGGTATCCAGGGCGATGCCACCCATGAGCAGCACCGCAAGTGGATGGACATCGAAGCCATTCACTGGAACGTGTCGCGCAACATGAATACGGCCGCCGGTTCCGCTGCGAACCGTGAGGCCTCCGAGCCGACGGTATCGGAAGTCGTTCTGACCAAGGTGAGCGACTCGTCCGCCACCAAGCTGTTCCAGGAGGCCTGCTCGGGCTCCACCGGCAAGCGGGCGACGATCCACATGGTGACCACCGGCAATCCCGGCAACACCTACATCGAATACACGCTGACCAACACGCTCCTCGCCAGCTATTCGATCGATTCGTCCGGCGACCGTCCGGTGGAGACCCTGAAGCTGAACTTCACCAAGATGGAAGTGAAGTACACGCCGTACGACGAGAATCAGACGCCGCTGTCGCCGATGATCGCGTCCTACGACCTCGCAACGACGAAGGCGGCCTAGCGCCAGCCGAGACCCATCGGCCGGCCGCCGGCATGCGCCCGGTGGCCGGCGCCGTCTGCCCGCGGGCGGAGCGCCCGCGGACACTGTCCCGTTCTTCGCAGGGAGGCCATTCGCCATGGCGCTTGATGATATCCAGAAGGTGTCGGCGACCGCGCAGCACCTCATCGTCGAATACACCTCGACAGAAAGCCTGGCCAACATGGTCGGGCCCAGCGTCAAAACCCGCGGCATCACCGTCGCCAAGACGCAGCATCTGCAGATCATGCGCTACGTCTACACGCTGGTCGAAGCCGAGGACGTCTATTTCGAAGGCCGCCGGCTCGACCACATGCCGGGCATTCGCGAATTCGTCACCGAATGGCTGAAGCCCGGCGAGCAGATTACCAGTCGCCCGAACGGCAACTATTCGGTGCTGCACGCCTACACGGGCAAGAAGAATGTCGTCGTGGCTATTGCCATGCAAAAGAAGCTCGTCGACATCGCCACGCCTTTCATCGACCTGATCGGCGACGATCCGGCGCCCGAGAAGGTGCTCTACGGCAACCCCATGGTGCCGTTCGTCCAGCGCGGCGAGCTGCCGCCGATCGCCGCCGCCTACTACAACACGCACTCGCGCCGCTTCGAGGTGATCGAGAGCCCCAGGAGGGCGCGCCTGCTGCCGGATTTTCTGCGCCGCTTCGGTAACAAAGAGGCCTTGGTCGGCTGATCGGCCGGCTCGGCCGGCCGACCAGACATGGAATTGGAGAGCGCGATGGACGATCTGACGGACGGGATCGAGAGCGGATCGGCTGCCGACTTCATCCAGGCGGGGCGTGTTCTGAAGGTGATCTCGCCGTTGGGCGAGGACGTGCTTCTGCCGGAGCGCGCGACGATCGTCGAAGGCGTCAACGAGCTGTTCTCCATCGAGCTGGTGGTCAGGGCCAAGCGCGAGGCGGTGGAGCCGGCCGAACTGATCGGGCGGCGGATCGACGTGCTGGTGGAGATCCAGCAGGGCGCCGGCGAGGAGGGCGGCGGCTTCGGCGGTGGCGGCGGCGAGGATTCCAAGCTGCGCCGGCCGTTCAACGCGCTGGTCACCGATCTCGACGAGGGGCCGATGGTCACCCGCGGCGTGCGCTCGTACACGCTGACACTGCGGCCCGAGATGTGGCTGTTGTCGCGGCGCTCCGACTGTCGCA